>CAYUAZ010000021.1:0-15885 GCA_964442865.1 uncultured Gammaproteobacteria bacterium | reverse complement strand
CTAGGGATTAGGGGCTAGGGGTTAGGGAAAAGCACTTCAGCCCCTAGCCCCTAGATCCTAGCCCCTTTCATATATAAAACGAATCACATAGGAGGACACACCATGTTTGAACTAGTAGATACCTACACACCCAACGCCGTTATCAAAGTCATCGGCGTCGGCGGCGGCGGCGGCAACGCCGTACAACACATGGTTACGGCCAACATCGAAGGCGTGGATTTCATCTGCGCCAACACCGACGCGCAGGCGTTGCGCAACTCCTCGGCGCGCACCACATTACAGTTGGGCGCCACCATAACCAAAGGTCTGGGCGCCGGCGCCAATCCCGAGGTCGGCCGGCAGGCGGCAATGGAAGACCGTGAACGCATCATCGAGGTAATCGAGGGCGCCGACATGATCTTCATCACCGCCGGCATGGGCGGCGGCACCGGCACCGGCGGTGCGCCAGTCGTCGCGCAGATCGCCCGCGAGCTGGGCATCCTGGTGGTCGCGGTGGTCACCAAACCGTTCCCCTTCGAGGGCAACCGGCGCCTGCAGACGGCCGAGAACGGCATCAAGGAGCTGAGCCAGTACGTGGACTCGCTCATCACCATCCCCAACGAAAAGCTGCTCTCCGTGCTCGGCAAAAACATCAGCATGATCGAGGCCTTCAAGGCCGCCAATAATGTCCTGCTCGGCGCGGTGCAGGGCATCGCCGAACTCATCACCCGGCCTGGCCTTATCAATGTGGACTTCGCCGACGTACGCACCGTCATGTCCGAGATGGGCATGGCCATGATGGGCTCCGGCGCGGCACGCGGTGAAGACCGGGCGCGCAAGGCCGCCGAGGCCGCCATCGCCAGCCCGCTGTTGGAAAACATCAGCCTCGCCGGCGCGCGCGGCATCCTCGTCAACATCACCGCCGGCATGGACATGTCCATCGGCGAATTCGACGAGGTGGGCAACACCGTCAAAGACCTCGCCTCAGAAAACGCCACCATCGTGGTCGGCACCGTGCTCGACCCCGAGATGAACGATGAACTTCGCGTCACCGTGGTCGCCACCGGCCTCGGCACACAAGAGAAGTTCGACGAGCGCCCGGTCAAGCTGGTGCAGCGCAATCCCAGCGGCATGGTGGACTACGGCCAGCTAGACCGCCCCACCGTCATCCGCAACCAGGCCTCAGGCGAGCGCCACGCAGTGGGTCAGGACGCCAACCTCGACTATCTCGACGTACCGGCCTTTTTACGGCGTCAGGCGGATTAGAGGACTGGTGAATAGCGCCCGTCTGGGCAGACGGGCACGTGGTCAGGCATAAGCCGTGTGGTTGCGCCTGCCCGATAAACCGCCAACAAACTTTGAACTTTGGATATTGAAGTGGATATTTGCGCCGACAATAGTTTTGGTCATTGTGTGGGCGCTGGTAGGGGTTACCGTGAACCGTAACAAATGCACAAAGCTCTGTGCTGAAAAGGGCTACGACCGAATAATCTATGTTCCCGTAAATCGGGCAGGCTTAGGCAGAAAATGTATTTGCGAAAGCAGCCGCAACGAAAAAAAAGAAATAGAGATCGCGCTGTAACCTCAGGACCTACTCGCCGCGCATCACAAAGGCCTTTTCCGTAGTGAAATTGCCAACGCCGCGATGGGTGGTTGGAGTCCAACCGTGATGCTCCAGGTAGGTGCTCATTTCCTTGTTCATGTCCGGATTCCCGCAAATCATCACCCGGTCATGCTCCGGGTCGGCCTGCGGCAGGCCGAGGTGGGTGAACAGTTCCCCGGTGCGAAACAAATCGGCGCCGCGTTGCGGCGTCGGAAACGGCTCGCGCGTCACGGTCGGGACATAGAGCAGACGTTCATTGGTCAGTGCCTCTATCTCGGCCCTGTAGGCCAGCTCGGGAACAGTTCTCACGGTGTGGACCAGAATGACTTTCTCAAAGGCTTCATAAACCGCCGGGTCGCGGATCAGGCACACGAATGGGGCCAGCCCGGTGCCGCTCGCCAACAGATAGAGGTTGCGCCCAGGCCGTACGTACTTCAACGTGAGCGAACCGGTGGCCTTGCTGTTGACCCAGACCGTATCGCCCTCGCGCACCAGCGCCAGGCGGCTGGTCAACGGCCCGTCCGGCACGTGAATGCTCAAGAACTCCAGATAATCCACGTCGTTGGTAGACACAATCGAATAGGCACGTGAAATCAGCTTGCCCTCGGGCCGCAGCCCGATGGTAACGAACTCCCCATTTTCAAACTCGAAACCGTCCGGCCGGGTCGTGGTCAGGCTGAAGGTTTTATCCGACCATTTACGGACGGAGGTGACGCGTTGTTCGGAGTACGGCACTGCTGGAATCCTCGTGTAGGTTTGGTTCACTGTACTGAACTTGGTATTTTAAACGATTTAATAGGTCCACTTCACCCAATTATCAAGGCCCTAGTGCTGCACTCTAGGTCGAGCGCGTCATGCCGCGAGCTCGGCCAGCACCTCGGGCCGTTTCTGAGCGATGGCGTTAAGCGTCTTTGCCGCACCGGAAGGCTGGCGGCGGCCCTGCTCCCACTCCTGGAGTGTGCGCACCGACACGCCCAGCAGCGCAGCGAACTGCGACTGTGAGAGTCCGGACTTTATCCGAACCGCAACCACGGGCGAGACGGCGACAACCGTTCCCTTTCCCGCGAGCATTTCTCGAACAGACTGCTCAAGCTCTGCGGCAATATCTCGAGATGACTCCCACGCTTCCAGCTTGGCGTCAGACAGAGGCTTTTTCGACGGCATCTTTCATCTCCTTCAGTTTGTGGCCAGCAATGGAATCCAAGGCATTTTTTGCATACAGAAATAACAGCCAGATTTGCCCATTCGTCAGCTTGTTGAAATAAATCACCCGCACGCCACCCGACTTACCTGAACCGGCCCGCGTCCAGCGCACTTTGCGTACTCCGCCCGAATTCTTTACCAGATCACCTGCTTCCGGATTTTGGGCAATGAACGCAGCAAACTCACCACGCTCGTCCTCAGTCCAATAATGCGGCCACAAGCGCTGAAAAGTCGTAGTTTCAATTACCGTGAGCATGGGAAATTATACGTCATTGACGTATGTTGTCAAGTGCTATTGGGCGGGCATACTTTGGGATGGTTCGGCGACAAGATTGCCCATGCAGTCTTCCGTCAGACTAGTCGAAGGGCGCTTGCAACTTGAATTCCCCATAGTCATACAGTGAGCATGGCCCCTATGTTTCTTTTTTTGGGCGAGCGGGAGCGCTGAAACGATAGGCTTGTAAAATATGGAATGAACTACAGGAAAAAGATAGTTCTATTATTTGATTGTATTTTTAGCGAGAAGAATAACAATCAACACGATCAGAGTGTATTCGCTCAGACCGAAATTGATAGTGATCTCTCCGATTTCGATGATCATCGTTATACATCCATTTATAAGGAGGGGAGGGGCCTGAAGCGCGAACGGCCCTGATCGCAACATACTGCGTACACGAGCCGCTTAATGACGGTGAGCGCGGCCCCTTGGCCACCGCCGTTGATTTCGGACATAAAAAAACCCGCGCCACCGGGAGGGTGGGCGGGTTGCGCTTGAATCGGTAGTCCCGCGCTTAAAGCGAGACTATGAAAAAATTGTATCCAGCCGAGAAATGCTCAACCAGAATTATTTAGCAACAGCAAACAAAAAGTCTGCGCAGTGAGGGTTTCACAGGCATAAAAAAACCCGCACGGGGCGGGTTTTTTGTCTGATGGTGGAGAATACTTTCGCCATCTTAGTGAATTTTAGGTAAGGTCAAAATGAATGTCAAGCGTCACAGTCACTTTTTAGTGTCGTAGGCTGAAGTGATAAACCCAGCATTTTTACGATCATGACGGCTATCGCTGGGTTTCGCTCCTCAATCCAGTCTACTATGAAGGTGAGTCCTCAAAGGCAAGCTAGAGGAGTGTAGGCCCGGCTGAAGCTATCTACAGCCATATCAACCACTTGGCTAGGCAAAGGACTTATTTCTGTGTTATCATGCCGCTCGGTTATTGCCCTGCGGCGCTGTGGGCGACTATCATAAGGCGGCCAATGATAAAACAACGCACACTCAAAAACGTTATCCGGGCGGCAGGCGTCGGCATCCACACCGGTGAAAAGGTCTATCTGACTTTGCGTCCGGCCGCGCCTAACACGGGCATCGTGTTCCGCCGCACGGACTTGTCGCCGCCGGTCGAAATTTCCGCACGCCCCGAAAACGTGGGCGATACCTCGATGTCCACCACCCTTATGAAGGGCGAGGTGCGCATCTCCACGGTGGAGCACCTGCTCTCCGCACTTGCGGGTCTCGGTATTGATAACGCGTATATTGATCTGAGCGCCGCCGAGGGGCGGATCATGGACGGCAGCGCGGGGCCGTTGGTGTTTTGGTTCCGGTCGGCGGGCAGCGAAGAGCAAAACGCGCCGAAGCGCTTTATCCGCATCAAGCGTGCCGTCAAGGTCGGGGAGGGCGATAGGTGGGCCCGCTTCGAGCCGTTCGAGGGCTTCAAGGTCTCGTTCAGCATAGACTTCGACCATCCGGTGTTCCGCGGCCACAGCCAGGAGGCCAGCGTGGACTTCTCCACCACCTCGTTTGTCAAAGAGGTGAGCCGCGCGCGCACCTTCGGTTTTATGCGCGACCTGGAGATGCTGCGCGAAAAGCGCCTGGCCCTCGGCGGCAGCATGGACAATGCCGTGGTCATGGACGATTACCGCATCCTCAACGAGGATGGCCTGCGTTATGAGGACGAATTCGTCAAGCACAAGGTGCTCGACGCCATCGGCGACCTTTATCTATTGGGCCACAGCCTGATCGGCGCCTTCAGCGGCCACAAGTCCGGCCACGCCTTGAACAACCGCCTGTTGCGCGCGCTTACCGCCGACGCGAAAGCGTGGGAAGTGGTGACCTTCGAAGACGAGAGCCGCGCGCCGATCTCCTATCTGCACCCGGTCGCCAGTGGCTAGTTTGTAGGGCCGAATTCATTCGGCCTTGCCTCTTGCGGCCAACCGCTCCAGCACGGCCCGCAACTCAATATCGTCCGTACTTTCCGCCGCCCGCGTCAAGGTCGTAGCGGCGCTTTGTGACAGGTGCGGCCCGTGACGAGGGGCCGCCTCGCGGGTCACATTGAGCGGGCTCACCTGTATGCGCACGGTACGCAACGCCGGGAAGCCCCGGTTACGCAGGATCTCCAGCATGGCGCCGGTCTGAAAGCGCAGCTTGGTGGCCCACACCGGCGAATCGGCGATCACGATGGCGGTATCCCCCTTGAGGTTGGCGACCCGGCAGTGCTCACGCAAAGAGGCCTCGAGCCGGGCGCAGAGCGCTTCATTCGCCTTGGCTACCCGCGCGCCGTGGGCGAGTAATTTATCCAGCTCGCCGCTATGCAGCAAGTGTTCCAGTGTTTTAGCTGCGCTCATCAGTTAGGGCCTTGGCAAAGTGCTATAATGCCCTCATTATAAAGCCTGTCAAAATCTTCTTACTCCTTACTTATACCTTTCCCCATTAAATCAGAGCTATGGCGAGCGAACTTTTAACCAAGATCTTCGGCAACCGCAACGAGCGCCTGCTGAAGCGCATGGTCAAGACGGTGACGCAGATCAACGCGCTGGAGCCGCAGTTCGCCGCCCTCACCGATCAGGAGTTGCGCGCCAAGACCGGCGAATTCCGCGACCGCCTGGCGCAAGGCAAGACCCTAGATGATCTGCTGCCCGAGGCCTTTGCTGCGGTGCGCGAGGCCGGCAAGCGGATGCTCGACATGCGCCATTTCGACGTGCAGTTGATCGGCGGCATGGTGCTGCACCAGGGCAAGATCGCCGAGATGCGCACCGGCGAGGGCAAGACCCTGGTCGCCACCGCGCCGGTCTATCTGAACGCCCTGTCCGGCGTGGGCGTGCACGTGGTCACGGTGAATGACTACCTCGCCAGACGCGACGCCAAGTGGATGGGGCAGATTTATGAGTTTTTAGGCATGACCACCGGCGTGGTGGTGCCCGGCATGGAGACCGATGAGAAGCGCGCGGCCTACGCTGCCGACATCACCTACGGTACCAACAACGAGTTCGGTTTCGACTATCTGCGCGACAACATGGCCTTTACGGCCGCCCAGCGCATGCAGCGCAAGCTGAACTTCGCCGTCGTGGATGAGGTGGACTCCATCCTGATAGACGAGGCGCGCACGCCGCTCATCATCTCCGGCCCCACCGACGAAAGCTCCGAGCTGTACACCAAGATCAATGTCCTGATTCCGCGCCTCACCAAGCAGCAAGCCGAAGACGGCCCCGGCGATTACACGCTGGATGAAAAAGCGCGGCAGGCCTTGCTGACCGAAGAGGGGCTCAGCCGCGTGGAGCAATTGTTTGTAGAGGCCGGCATTCTCACCGAACACGACAGCCTTTACGATCCCGCCAACATCCGGCTGATGCACCACCTCGATTCCGGGTTGCGCGCCCATGCGCTGTTCCAGCGCGACGTGGACTACATCGTCAAGGACGACCAGGTCATCATCGTGGACGAGTTCACCGGGCGCACCATGCCGGGCCGGCGCTGGTCGGAGGGCCTGCACCAGGCCGTCGAGGCCAAGGAGGGCGTGCAGATCCAAAATGAGAATCAGACGCTCGCCTCCATCACCTTCCAGAATTATTTCCGTTTGTACCAGAAACTTTCCGGCATGACTGGCACCGCCGACACCGAGGCCTACGAGCTCCAGCAGATCTACAATCTGGAAGTGGTGGTGATCCCCACCCATCGGCCCATGATCCGCAAGGATTACAGCGATCTCGTTTATCTCACCGCCAAGGAAAAATTAGGCGCCATCACCCAGGATGTCAAGGATTGCCTGGCGGGCCGCCAGCCGGTGCTGGTCGGCACGGTCTCCATCGAGACCTCGGAATATCTGTCTAAGCTGCTCGATAAGGAAAAAATCAAGCACCAGGTGCTGAACGCCAAGTTTCACGAGAAAGAGGCCGAGATCGTGGCGCAGGCGGGGCGGCCCGGCTCGGTGACCATCGCCACCAACATGGCCGGGCGTGGCACCGACATCGTGCTGGGCGGCAGTTTGCAATCAGAATTGGCCGCGCTTGCAGCGGACACCGGCGAGCAGGAAAAGGACGAGCTGCGCGCGGAGTGGCAGGCGCGTCACGACGAGGTGATCGCCGCCGGTGGACTGCACATCATCGGCACCGAAAGGCACGAGTCGCGGCGCGTGGACAACCAGTTGCGCGGCCGTTCCGGCCGCCAGGGCGATCCCGGGTCGAGCCGCTTTTACCTGTCGCTGGAAGACAACTTGATGCGCATCTTCGCCTCGGAGCGCGTTGCCGGGCTGATGCAGAAGCTTGGCATGAACGAGGGCGAGGCCATCGAACATCCGTGGGTCAACAAGGCCATCGAAAACGCGCAGCGCAAGGTGGAAGGGCGCAACTTCGACATGCGCAAACAGTTGCTTGAGTATGACGACGTGGCCAATGATCAGCGCAAGGTTATTTACGAATTGCGTAACGATCTGATGGCCAAGGACGATGTCTCCGACCTCATCGCGGCCAACCGCGACGATGTCTTGAACGGGATCATAGACAGTCACATCGCGCCGCAGAGCATCGAGGAGCAATGGGACGTGCCGGGGTTGGAGGAGGCGCTGGAACGTGATATCGGTCTCAAGCTCCCGCTCCGCCAGTGGCTGCACGACGATGAATCGCTGCACGAGGAGACCCTGCGCAAACGCATCCACGACGAACTGGAGAAATCCTATAAGGCCAAAGAGGCGGTGGCCGGACCCGAAGTGGTGCGTCACTTCGAGAAAGCCGTGATGCTGCAAGTGTTGGACGCCTTCTGGAAGGATCACCTCGCCGCGATGGACTATCTGCGCCAGGGCATCCACCTGCGCGGCTATGCCCAGAAAAATCCCAAACAGGAATTCAAGCGCGAGGCCTTTGAGTTGTTCGGGCAGATGTTAAGCCGCTTCAAACAGGAAGTCGCGCGCATCGTCTGCAAGGTGCAGGTGCGCGCCGAGGAAGACGTGCAGGCTGTCGAAGAACAACGCCGCCGTAGCGCCGCCCTGCAATTTACCCACGCCGCCCCGGCGGCGGCGCTCAGCGAACAGCCGGAAGGGGGCGAGGCCGCAGCGGCGCCCGAGCATCCGGCGGCCCCGTTTGTGCGTGAGCAACCCAAGGTGGGGCGCAACGAGCCGTGCCCATGCGGGTCGGGGAAGAAGTATAAACAGTGTCATGGGAAGTTGGCGTAGGGTTGAGTCGCCGTTGGCGACGGGTATTTTAATCGGGGTCTCGCCCCCGAGGGCGAGGTACTTTTTCTTGCGTGGCCAAGAAAAAGTACCCAAAAAGAAGGCCACCCGGAGGCTGGGTCGCTTTGCGAGTTTCGGCGCTGCGCTTCCTGCTCCGCTTGAAACCCGGGGTTTGCCGTCCTTGGCAAACCCGCTCGGCGCAAAGCGCCTCGCCCCTGCGTTGCTCGTTGCACTTGGGCTCGCCCAACAGGCCTTTCATCGCTATGCGTTCCTGCAACGCTCGAAAGACCAGGGCAGGCCGTCCTGGCCTGCCCGTTCAGCCGCTTCACGGCTTCACCCATGGCCAGGTGGGCTCGTGCCGGCTTCCTGCCGACACCCTGCGGGCTATTTCCTCCTGCAACTGCGCTACTCGGCTGCGCCTACGGGACTCAACAAAAACCAAAAAGGCCTGAAATGCCATGTTGTTTTTTTCTTCCCCTTAGTCAAGCCGAGCACTGAGGGAGGCGAGGACAAGGCCCGCAGGGGCGCGGCAGGGACGCCGCGCGTTCGCCACCAGCACAGGTACGTGCTGTTGGCGAACCCCCGAGCCGACCGAAGAGCGCAGGGGAGCCGCGACAGCTGCCGTAGACTGGGGTGGCCTTTTCTTTGGGTACTTTCTTTTGGCCACGGTCGCTCCTGCGCATCCATGCGCCCGCGACATTCGCACATCCCTGTGCAGCACAAAAGAAAGTACCCAGCCGCCGGGGTGAGCTGCGGAGCAGCGAACGGGTGTCCATGGATGGACACCCTGGTCCTTGAGCGCAGCAGGATAGCGCAGCGAAAAGGCCCCCGGCATTAAAAACACCGTCGCCATAGGCGACACCAAGCCCCCCTTTCCGGATCTTCCACAAACCCCTTGACACACTCCTCCAGATAGGAATAATCTGAACTCACATACATCATGTTGTGTTACTTGACGCCACCAACCACATTTTGTAGTGTTAGTACAAAACGATATACCTCAGCAGGCCACCGCAGTCAGCGGTCCTTAGAACTTGAATATTTGGCCTTACATCGGAGGAGTTATGCAGACCCACACCCATTCGTTGCCCTCGGCCCTTGCCGAGATTGTTGAATCCGGCGCCGGTTCTAACCAGGGCGACCCTTCTCCCGGCCTGGAACTCAGCGCCACCGCGCCCGGCCAGTTTCGCGTGATCCGCCGTAACGGCAAGGCCACCGTGTTCGATTCGAACAAGATCGCCGTCGCCCTGACCAAGGCCTTTTTGGCCGTCGAGGGCGGTAGCGGGGCCGCCTCGGCGCGCATCCATCAAACCGTGCAGCATCTGGCCGTGCTGATCAGCGAGTCGCTCACTCGCCGCCTGCCCGGCGGGGGGACCCTGCACATTGAGGACATCCAGGACCAGGTGGAACTGGCCCTGATGCGCGCCGGCGAACACAAGGTGGCGCGTTCCTATGTGCTGTACCGCGAACAGCGCGCCCAGGAGCGTGAACGCAAGCAGGCGATGGAAGCGCCGGCGGCGCCCGCTACCCTTCACGTCACCCTGGCCGACGGCGGCACCCGGCCGTTGGATCTGGTGCGCCTGCGCCAGGTGGTCGGTGAGGCCTGCCAGGGACTCCAGGAGGTCTCGGCCCAAGCCATCATTGACGATACCCTGCGCAATTTATTCGACGGCGTCTCCGAGACGGACGTCGGGCGCTCCCTGGTGATGAGCGCGCGCGTCCTGATCGAAAAGGAGCCCAACTACACCTATGTCGCCGCGCGGCTGTTGCTCGACGATTTGCGCCGCGAGGCCTTGAGCTTTGTGGCGCAGAGCAGCAGCGCCGCCACTCACGCCGAGATGGGCGAGCGCTACGCCGGTTATTTCCAGGACTACATCCGCCGCGGCGTGGAGCTGGAACTGCTCGACCCGCGTTTGCAGCAGTTCGATCTGGACTGCCTGGGCCAGGCGCTGGTCGCCGAGCGCGACATGCAGTTCGGCTATCTCGGCTTGCAGACCCTTTATGACCGCTATTTCCTGCACTCCGAGGGCGTGCGCTTCGAGCTGCCGCAGGCGTTTTTCATGCGCGTAGCCATGGGTCTCGCCATCAACGAGCTGGACCGCGAGGTGCGCGCCATCGAATTTTACAATCTGCTATCCAGCTTCGACTTTATGTCCTCGACGCCGACCCTGTTCAACGCCGGCACGCTGCGCCCGCAGCTCTCCAGTTGCTATCTCACCTCGGTGCCCGATCACCTGGATGGCATCTACAGTGCGATCAAGGATAACGCCCTGCTGTCGAAATACGCGGGCGGCCTGGGTAACGACTGGTCGCGGGTGCGCGCGCTCGGCGCCCACATCAAGGGCACCAACGGCAAGTCGCAGGGCGTGGTGCCGTTCTTGAAAGTGGCTAACGATACCGCCGTGGCGGTGAATCAGGGTGGTAAAAGAAAGGGCGCGGTGTGCGCCTATCTCGAAACCTGGCACCTCGACATCGAGGAATTCCTGGAGCTGCGCAAGAACACCGGCGACGAGCGCCGCCGCACCCATGACATGAACACCGCCAACTGGGTGCCGGATCTGTTCATGAAGCGCGTGCACGAAAACGGCGAGTGGACGCTGTTCTCGCCCGACGAGGTTTCCGACCTGCACGACCTGTACGGCAAGGCCTTCGAGCAGGCCTATGTGCGCTACGAGGAATTGGCTGCACAGGGCAAGCTCAAGGTCTTCAAGCGCATCGGCGCCGTGGCCCTGTGGCGCAAGATGCTCGGCATGGTGTTCGAGACCGGCCACCCCTGGATGACCTTCAAGGACCCCTGCAACCTGCGCAGCCCGCAGCAGCACACCGGCGTGGTGCATAGCTCCAATCTTTGCACCGAGATCACCCTCAACACCTCCGACGCCGAGATCGCAGTATGCAATCTGGGCTCGGTCAATCTGGTTGCCCACGTTACTGAGCAGGGGCTCGATACCGGCAAACTCGCGCGCACCGTGCGCAGCGCGATGCGCATGCTGGATAACGTGATAGACATCAATTACTACAGTGTCCCGCAGGCGCGCCGCTCCAACCTGCGCCACCGGCCGGTAGGGCTCGGCATCATGGGCTTCCACGACGCCCTCTACAAGCTGCGAGTCCCCTATGCCTCGCCGCAGGCCGTCGAGTTCGCCGACCGCTCCATGGAGGCGGTGAGCTACTACGCTATCCACGCCTCCACCGAGCTCGCCGCCGAACGCGGCAGCTACGAGAGCTACAAGGGTTCATTGTGGAGCCGCGGCATCCTGCCGATAGACAGCATCCGCCTGCTCGAAGAGCAGCGCGATGGTTATCTGGAAGTGGATCGCAGCCAGAGCGCCGAACTGGGCCTCGATTGGGAAGCCCTGCGCAAGCGGGTGACGAGCGTCGGCATGCGCAACTCCAACTGCCTGGCGATCGCGCCGACCGCCACCATCTCCAATATCTGCGGCGTGACCCAAAGCATCGAGCCCACCTATCAGAACCTGTTCGTGAAATCGAATCTGTCGGGCGAGTTCACCGTGACCAACCCCTATCTGGTGCGCGATCTCAAGGAGCGCGGCCTGTGGGACGAGGTGATGGTGCACGATCTTAAATACTTCAACGGCGTCGTGCAGCGCATCGGCCGCATTCCCGATGACCTGAAGGTGCTCTATGCCACCGCCTTCGAGATCGAACCGCAGTGGCTGATCGAGGCCGCCAGCCGCCGCCAGAAGTGGATCGACCAGGCGCAGTCGCTGAACTTATATATGGCCGAACCCTCCGGCCGCAAGCTCGATGAGGCCTATAAGCTCGCCTGGCTGCGCGGCCTCAAGACCACTTACTACCTGCGCACCATGGGCGCCACCCACGCCGAGAAGTCCACCATCAGCGACGGCGCGCTGAACGCGGTGAGCGCGCCGCTACCCAGTGTATGTGCGATAACCGACCCGACGTGCGAGGCATGTCAATAAGAATCAGTGGCGAGTGGCTAGTAGCTAGTGGCGAGAAAAAACTTCATGCCTAGCCACTCGCCACTCGCTACTGCTTTTTTAGGAGAACGAAACATGTTGAGATGGGATGAACCGAACACAAACCTGCAACCTGCGCTGCGCGGTATGGATGCCGTCATGGCTGAGTCCGCGCCTGTTGCCATGTCTCCGGGCGCAGCGCCGGAGGCAGCCCTGTAGATGGGCGCCTCGCGCATCCGCGTGGACGATAAAATGATCATCAACTGCCACGCCGACCTCAATCAACTGGTGCCCTTCAAATACACCTGGGCGTGGGATAAATATCTGGCCGCCTGCAACAACCATTGGATGCCGCAAGAGATCAACATGTCGGCCGACATTGCGCTGTGGAAAACGCCCAACGGCCTCACCGAGGATGAGCGGCGCATCATCAAGCGCAACATGGGTTTTTTCTCCACCGCCGATTCGCTGGTCGCCAATAACCTGGTGCTGGCGGTGTACCGCCACATCACCAACCCGGAGTGCCGCCAGTATCTGCTGCGCCAGGCCTTCGAGGAGGCGCTGCACACCCATGCCTACCAATACATCGTGGAGAGTCTGGGGCTGGACGAGGCCGAGATCTTCAACATGTACCGCGAGATCCCCAGCGTGCACGACAAGGCCGCCTTCAGTTTGCCTTTCACGCAGGAACTCGCCGACCAGAATTTCCAGACCGGAACCACCGAGGCCGACCAGCGGCTGTTGCGCAACCTGATCGGCTTTTACGTCATCATCGAGGGCATCTTCTTCTACGTCGGCTTCGTGCAGATGCTCTCCTTCGGGCGGCGCAACAAGATGGTCGGCGCCTCCGAACAGTTCCAGTACATCCTGCGCGATGAAAGCATGCACATGAATTTCGGCATTGACGTCATCAACCAGATCAAACTCGAAAACCCGCAGTTGTGGACGCCCGAATTCCGTGATGAAATCGCGGCGCTGATCCGCACCGCCGTGGATCTCGAATACCGCTACGCCGTGGACACTATGCCGCGCGGGGTGCTGGGCTTGAACGCCGCGATGTTCAGCGACTATCTGCACTTTATCGCCAACCGCCGCTGCGCGCAGATCGGCTTGCCTGCGCAATACCCCGGCGCCACCAATCCGTTTCCGTGGATGAGCGAAATGCTGGACCTTAATAAAGAGAAAAATTTCTTTGAGACGCGCGTGATCGAGTATCAAACAGGCGGGGCATTGAATTGGGATTGAGGTAAGGCAGATTAAGGTGTGTGGAAAACGTTCATGTTGGCTCATCTATTGCACGGATATGTCACGCACCTTTTGGCATTTCGTCGTCTTGGGCTGTCGTGGTCGCTGTAGCAGTAGTCATTAACATCAACTAAAAGGAAGGAGGTGATTATTATGCCAGTGAAGAAAGCAAAAAAGCCTGCTGCGAAAAAAACCGCTGTCAAAAAGTCAGCAAAGGCTAAGAAGAAGTAAAGTAGTTGCCGGCTAGCAGGGTGTCTAAGCACCCTGCTAGTGCGGTATAGTCGCAAGACGCCGTTCCTCTGCAACGCTGCACTCTCAGTTCCATCTCCCGGTATCTCAACAGTCTTGAGAACCCTCAAGTTTTTCCAAGGCAGGCCGCTATTAACCAACATGGATGCCTTATCGGGCATCCTGACATGTTTGTTAAATCAGATAAAAGGAGATGACAATGCCTGTACGTAAAATGAAGAGCGCAATGAAGAAGAAACCCGTTGTGAAAAAGGCGAAAGCCAAGAAGAAGTAAAGTGCCACCCGGCCCGGGTGCACGCACTGCGTCTGCCCGGGCCGATTACCCTGCAAGCTCACGCATCGTCGCGAGTAGTCTTAAGAATATCCGTCTCCCCCTCCGAGCGCGCGATAATTACCGCGCCGCACATATCACCGAACACATTCACCGTGGTGCGGCACATATCCAGCAACCGGTCCACCGCCAGAATCAAGCCGATACCCTCTACGGGCAAGCCCACCGCGCTCAAGATTACCACGATAGCCACCAGGCTCGCGGCGGGAATCCCGGCCACCCCAATCGAGGTGAACAGGGCCAACACCACCACCAGCGCCTGGGTGGCGATGTTCAACTCCACACCATAGGCCTGGGCGATGAACAACACCGCGACACATTCGTAGAGGGCGGTACCGTCCATGTTGACGGTAGCGCCGAGCGGGGCGACAAAACTGCTGACGCGATTTGAGACCCGCGCGTTCTTTTCGAGACACTCCAGGGTGAGCGGCAGGGTTGCCGATGAGGACGCAGTGGAAAAGGCGGTAAACAGGGCGGGGGCCATCGCGCGGTAATGCGCCACGGGGCTGACCCGTCCCAGCAGCCTCACCAGCAGCGGCAGCACGCCGAAAAAATGGATGGCGAGCCCGAGCAATACGGTGAAGAAAAACACCAGCAAGGGCTGGATTGCGGCGAGGCCGGTGGTGGCGGCTACCTTGGCGACCAGCGCGAACACACCCAGAGGGGCAAACTTCATCACCCAGTCGGTGATGCGCATCATCACCTCAAACACACCCTGCCAAAACGCGATCATCACGTCGCCGTTGCGCTTGGGTATCTGAGTAATGAAATAGCCGAACAGCAGGCTGAAAAAAATCAGCCCCAGCATCTCGCCCTCCGCGGCGGCGGCCACCACGTTGGCCGGGATCATCCGTAAAAACAGGCCGATCAGATCCTGCGCGCCCTTGCCTTGCACCTGCTCCGTCACGGCGCTGGTGTCCGCACTGAGGCCGATCAGCTCCTTGGCGGGTTGTCCGTCCACCAGACCCGGCGTGGTGAGGTTGACCAGGAGCAGACCGATCAGGACGGCGATCAGCGTGGTGGAGAGAAAGTACGCCAGCGTCTTTATTCCGATGCGGCCTAAAGCGCCGACCGAACCGATCGAGGCCATGCCGGTAATGAGGGAGGAAACGATCAGCGGCACGATGAGCATCTTGAGGGCGTTCAAAAACAGATTGCCGATGAAGTCATACCCGGCGTAAAAGCTCACACCGAATACCCCGGCCTGCGTGCCGGTCAGTGACCCTGCGATCACCGCCAAGATCAGTGCAATGAGAATCCACCAATGTGGTTTTAGCATAGGGGGGAGGGTCAGGTCTATTTTCTTGTCATAACATTATTTGGTCATCCCTGCTTCATAATTCTACTCACCGATGTGAAATGCAGACCTAGATAGTCAGCCACTTCGCGCTGTTTGTAGCCATACCTCTCTACCGCCTCGGCGATCTTCTTGTCTCTCTTGGCCTTGTCCTGCCTCACCCCTGCATGAAAGATCTTTTCCAGCGCTGGCCGGTTCACATAGCGCTGGCTCTTTGGGATGTCGGCTATGCCTTGGTGTTTTTTGATCTGTCCCAGTAAGCCGTCCACAAAAGCGTCTTCACCAAGGATAGTCTGCCCTTTCAGGCCTTTCCAGAGGGTTTCTTTGCCTATCCCATCGTTTACAAATTGCCGGTATTGTTTTTCAGCCCGCCCTCGGGTTCGGCTGAATTGACTGAGTAGCCAGTCCCGGGTCAGGCATGCGTGTGAGGGCACTGTTCCGCAGGTGGCCCTATAGCTGCTCCAGGCCCAGTCTCCCGGCTGCTTGACCGCCCTTGCCCGGACAGGGTTCAGCACGACGTATCGGCATACTTCCAGGAGGTGGCTGTCTTTCTGGATGAGGATGGCTTTGTATCTTCCCTGGAACAGGTGTCCGACTCGCCGGT
>CAYUAZ010000020.1:0-15995 GCA_964442865.1 uncultured Gammaproteobacteria bacterium | reverse complement strand
AAATCGCGCCGCCGTGATTGGACCCCGTTGGCGATGGCGAAAGCTTCCGTTGGCTCCTCGTGGAACATCGGCCGCTGCATTTCCACAGAGTCCCGGGCATGTCCCCAGTCGCGCTTGGCATCCAGGTTGCCTAGGTAAAGACAATCTTGCAGCCCCAGCTTGATCCTTGCCAGCGCACGGGTGATCTTGCGCGTAACGAATGTCTCGCCACGCACCGGGGACTCGTGGTTGAACAGGATCCCGTTGCAGGCATACATACCGTAGGCCTCGCGGTAATTCACCGTGATCCAGTAGGCGTAGAGCTTGGCCACCGCATAGGGGCTGCGTGGATAGAAGGGCGTGGTTTCCTTCTGCGGGATTTCCTGCACCAAACCGTAAAGCTCGGAAGAGGATGCCTGGTAAAAACGGGTTTTCTTTTCCAGACCAAGGATGCGAATGGCCTCCAGAATGCGCAACGGGCCCAAGGCATCCGAGTTCGCCGTATATTCCGGCTCCTCAAATGACACCGCCACATGGCTCTGCGCCGCCAAATTGTAGATCTCATCCGGCTGCACCTGCTGAATGATGCGAATAAGGTTGGATGAATCGGTCATGTCGCCATAGTGCAGCACGAAGTTACGGTTGGAGACATGCGGGTCCTGGTAAAGGTGATCTATACGATCCGTATTGAAAAGTGAAGACCGCCGCTTGATACCGTGAACGATGTAGCCCTTCTTTAACAGGAATTCAGCAAGGTAAGCTCCATCTTGTCCGGTGATGCCGGTGATAAGGGCTGTTTTGGTCATAGTTTGAAACCAGCAGCAGAGGCATCATTGTAAAACATTTTTACCGTATCCAGCGAATAGTCATGCAGATCAAAACCAACCAGCGACAGTTTTTTAAGAATGTCATTGGTTACGGTAATTACATGACAACCAATTTCATCTGCCTGGAAAATATTCAACAGCTCACGCGGTCTGGCCCAAATCAATTCGGCAGCAGGTGCAATTTTGAGAATTTCCACTGCTGTGGCCATCAGCGGTACCGGATCACGCGCCGTATCGGCTATCCGCCCAGCAAAGACGGAGACATAGCTAGGTACATTAGGATCAAGAACAGCGACCACATTACGAACCTGCTCAAGCGTCATCAACGCCGTAACATTTAGCTTGACCTTTTGTGCCGCAAGCTTATTGACCAATGCGTAGCACGTTTCTCTCTGAGTGTTAGTGACGGGAATCTTGACATAAACATTTTCACCCCATCCTGCAATCTCCAGGGCCTGTCGTTCCATATCGGCAAAGTCGTCCGAAAACACCTCAAACGAAATTGGGCGATCAGGTATAGCAGCAAGAATATCCTTGGCGAATGCCTTGTAATCTGTAACTCCAGCCTTGCGCATCAATGTCGGGTTTGTTGTCAAGCCCTTGATATAGGGCTTGCCATACATCTCCAGCATCCCTGCTTTGTCTGCGCCATCTGCAAAAATCTTTATCTTTAGCTCTTCAATCTTCTTCATGCTTGATTCCCCATTAAAATGGTCGTAGCTGCTTCCTGTGTGGATAAAACCCGGTAGTCGCACGTCTGTGGATGTTTCTCGTCATAACCGTAATCAATAAAAATCGTCTTGCAGCCAGCGGCGATGCCCGCATCCACATCGCGCCAGCGGTCGCCCACCATGAAACTCTCGGCCAGATCAATGTTAAATTCCCGCGCGCCGGCGAGCAACATACCGGGGCGCGGTTTGCGGCAATCACAACCATCGCTGCCGTCGTGGTAACATGTGATGAAGCGATCCACTGGCAGGTATTCACAGAGATAGGCATTGATTGCCTCAACCATGTCCTTGGAAGCCGTGCCTCTGGCCACATCCGGTTGATTGGACACCACGATCAAGACGAAACCGGCCTCTTTCAATTCTCGCAAAGCCTCAACTACACCGGGTAAAATCTCTACCTCGGCAACGCTCGTCGGCGGGTAGGGTCTGCCTTCGCGCACCACGGCCCGGTTCAATACCCCATCCCGATCAAGAAAAACCGCCCGCCGCTGCATCGTGTCCACCATCTTTACTTGACTGCAGATTCCCACTTGGTTTGGTTGGCCTTCAGTTTCGGATGCGACACCAGCAGGTGCCACACAACCGCCTGGAACGCCTCGGAATGCGGCGTGATGGTTTCCGGATTAACGGTAGGCACGATCACGCACGCATCCGCCACCTGCGCCGTATAGCCACCGTCACGCCCGACCACGCCCGTTATCTTTGCGCCCACCGTTTTGGCATGCTGCAACGCCAGCACCAGATTCGGACTGATATTTTTTTCAAGGTTACCGCCGCCAACGGAAAAGATGAAAATTGCATCCTTGGCTAATAGCTTGCTCGTTTTCAGCCATTCGACGAAAACCGTCGCCCAGCCTTCATCATTCGTCCGGGCCGTCAGTTCCGAGACGTTGTCCGTCGGCGCATAAGACTCGATCCCGACAATCTTGCGGAAATCATTCACCGCATGAGAGCAGTTACCCGCGCTGCCCCCCACGCCGAGGAAGAAAATCCGCCCTCCTTCCCGCTTGATGTTGGCAAGCAAATCCGCCATTTTCTCGATCGCACTCACATCTATCTTGTTAAGGATGTTGATCGCTTCATTTATATGTTGTTGTGCATAGCTCATATCAGTGTCCCTTTCTAAAAAACTCGATAGTTTCTTCCAACCCCTTGGGTGAGCCTATTTCGTAAAATCGCTCAAATACCTCGTAACCCGCCAGCAACCCCTGAACCGAAAGATCGTGATAGATATCCGCCAAATCAAAAGGCTCGTTGGCGGGTGCATTCTCCAGAACCGGAGCAGACAACACTCCAAGTCCATAGTCAATGTGCGCCATTTCTGGCCGTGGCGCCCGTTTGTTGTATTCGGCGATGCCGCCATCGCGAAACAACACGTTACTTTTGTCCCACCGGTTGCCATTTCTTAGCACCGTCATCAGCGCCGGCTTACCACTTGCTAGGAAATTTCGCTCCACTTCCCGAAAATCCACGGGCAGATAAGAATCTCCGTAAAACACAAAAAACTGCTCGCCTAACAATGGCAAGGCTCGCTTTAAGGCGCCGCCCGTACCTAGCAAGCGCGGGCCGTCCCATGAGTAACGCACTTCCATACCAAAAGCCGAACCATCACCCACAAGCGCTTCAACTTGCTCACCCAGATAACCCAGACACAGCACCACAAGACCCACGCCCTGACTTCGCAGGTATTCAAGCTGCCGGACGACAAAGGGCCGGCCCACGACATCCACCAATGCCTTGGGTATTTTTTCGGTGATCGGACGTAAACGGGTTGCCAAGCCACCTGCCAAAATAGCTACAGGCAGATTCACGAAAGAACCACCTTGGTTCCTTCAAAATCGAAACTAAAGCGCACTTCCTCCAGACCTGCCTTACTCATAGCATGGCGCAGTTTGTTACGGTCAGGCGCGTAGAACATTAGAAAACCACCACCGCCAGCACCTACCAATTTGCCGCCAACCGCGCCATTTTTCAAGCCCAACTCGTACCACTCGTCAATCTTGGGGTTGCTCATACCCCCCGAACGCCGCTTTTTGTGCTCCCAATGTTCATGCATCAACTCGCCAAACCTCACCGCATTACCCGCTTCCAAAGCGTCTTTGCTGCGGTAGCCAAGTTCTTTGACGTAATGCAGATTCTTCAGCATTTCGTCATCACTACTCTTGGTTCGCGTATTTTGATCTTTGAGAATTCCGCTGGCGCTGCGGGAATAACCCGTAAAGAACAACAAAGTGTTGTCCTCGAGATCGAACAGGGTGTCCATGGATACCTTGAGAGGCACGGCGGTCACGCTGTCATCTTTGTGAAAAGTAAAACAGGTTAAACCGCCATAGGCAGCAATGTACTGATCCTGTTTACCAATCGGCTCGCCCAGCCGGTCAATTTCAATGTGGCAGGCCAGTTCTGCCAATTCCTGAGGGTGAATCAGTTGACGGCGATGTGCATACAAGGCCTTGAGCAGGGCGGTCGTAAAACTACCCGATGACCCCAGGCCCGTTCCGGCTGGAATATCGGCCAAGGTGGTGATTTCAGTCTGCGGTGTGCGCAAATTTTGCATCAGTAACGCTTCACGGATGATCCGATGCTTTACCTCTTCCACCGAGGTAACATGCTCCAGCTCGGAGTATTTAAGATAAATCCCCTCGGTAAAAGGGCGCATCACTGTCACATAGACATACTTATCAATTGCTGCGGCAATCAAGAAACCTTCGTGGTCACGGTAGTAAGAGGGCAGGTCGGTGCCTCCGCCACCCAGGGTAATGCGCAACGGGCTACGCGCGATGATCATAGCCAGACTCCTTGTAGATCCTTGCAACGACTTTTAATGCCTCGTAGGCATCTTTCAACCCTGCCGACGGCGCTCGATTGAAACGAATGTCCTCATAGAACTCTGCAATCTCCACCTCCCATGAGTTGTCCGCCATCGGGTATTCCCAAATGACCGTTTCAGGCGGCCCCATTTCGGGTAGCATTTTGTAATATGTAAGTCGCTCTAGCCCATAGCTTCCGCCGAGACCGGAGATTTCCAGTTTGGCATTGCGCCCGTAAATCTCCATGGAGAACATGTTTTTCCACTCGGTGCAACTCGCATGTAGAAATGCCACCTGCCGTTTCGCTGTTTTCAGCAACATAAAGCCGTTATCGTCCACCGGCATATCCCAATAGTAGGTATGAGCAAAACCCTGAACTTCGGTGAATTCGCCTAAAAACCAGCGCGAAAGATCTATCAGGTGCGGCCCCTGGTCAATCAACTCCCCGCCCCCGGAAAGCTCCGGGTTAGTCCGCCACTCCTTGTCGTAGCCAATCCGTCCACCGTGACCGTAGCGGGCGCGGATGAACATCAACTCACCCAATGCTCCGGCCTCAAACAATTCCCGTGCCTTGCGGAAAGCGCGGTGATAACGGTGGTTAAAGCCTACATGTACCTTCACACCATGCTGTTCAGCCGCAGCCATCACCGGCTCCAGTTCAGCGGGATTGCGCGCCGCAGGCTTTTCCACCAGCACATGTTTCCCCGCTTCAATTGCGGCCAGTGTAATTTCCGCCAGCGAATCATGCAGGGTAGCGATAATAACAATCTCGACTTCCGGCAGCGCTAAAAGTCCCCGCCACTCGCCAAACACCCTGGCTCCACTATTACCAGCCAGTGCTTTTGCCCGAATCTCATTCACATCCGCGCAGGCAACCAGCCGTCCTTCCCCTAAGGCCTTGGCCCGCTTCTGGCCGATCAGGCCACAGCCAATAATTCCAACGCCGAAACTCACTTATCCCCCCACGAAAAACCACGATCCCGCCCGGCGATACGCCGCAGCGTGTAGGCATCGCTCGAATTCAATTCATCAAGATGTTCCGGCCAATGTTCCCAGTTATCCCACACCGCGCTAATCAGTTTACCGGTAATGCCATTACTGGCATCAGATGCCAAGAACACGGCCAGATCAGTGCCTCGATCTAAGCCCGCACCGCCTGATGCTTTCTGCTGGACAGACCTATCGAAAAATGCTTGACCCACTTTTCCCGGCCCGGCGGCGAGCACCTCGTCAAGCATGCGCGTATTCAATGCACCGGGGGCAATCGCATTTACATCAATGTTGAACTCGCGCACTTCTTCTGCGAGTGTTTCTGCAAAACGCACGATTGCGGCCTTGGAAACGGCGTATGCGCTGATATTTGGCATCGGGTTGGTAGCGCCACCACCGGAAAGCTGAATGATCTTGCCCGCTTGCTGCTTCTTCATTATGGGTAACACTGCCCGGCACATCAAAATCGAGCCCAATAAATTGATCTCTATTGCCTTAACCCACTGCGCCCAGTCAACCACTTCGATGGGCCCAATCGGGCCGTAGATACCGGCGTTGTTAACCAGAATGTCTATTCGACCAAGCCGCTGTACAGCCGCCTCAGCCAGTTGCTCAACGCTCCTGGCATCTGACACATCGGCGGGTACCGCCTCAATGACCTGACCATCCACCAATCGGTAAGCCAGACCCTCTCTTGCCTTTAGCAACAGGTCGCCATTCCGTGCGCACATGATAACCGACGCACCCGCATCAACATACCTGCGCGTGATCTCAAATCCGAGCCCCTGATTAGCACCCGTGATAATCGCGACCTTTCCACGCAATGACAGCGACATTGTTCTATCCTCTAACAGGAAGGGGTTCCAACCGCGATATAGCGAAGTTGCGTTGCTGTAGCCAAAGATGACAGGAAGCGATTCGGGTCAAGTATCACGAGACCGGGGCTGGCAGCAACAACCTGTTCAACGGGAATTTTTTTGTATTCCGGCCATTCGGTCCCAATCAGCAGGGCTTGGGCTGCACCCAACGCACCCAGCGCATCGTCGAAACGCTGCACAAGACCATTCCATTCTGGTGGTAACTCTTTTACCGCCGGATCATGCACCCTCACCTTGGCGCCTTGCTCAATTAGCCAGTTGCACAACTCAACAGCGAGTGACCGGCGCAGGGTATCAGTACCGGGTTTATAGGTCAGTCCCCAGACAGCGACGGTCACCCCTTGCAGGCCAGGGAAGAGCGCCTTCAATTTACGGCGCACCCAACTCTTATGCTGATCATTACTTGTCTTGACCGATTCGAGCAGCGGTATAGAGAGGTTCTGCCCAGCGCTGACCACTTTGAGAAACTCAATATCGCGAGCCAGCGTCCCCCCGGCAAAAGCACCGCCAGGCGAAAGATAAGCCTTGGGGCCAATTCTATTCTCGGATTTAAGCCCTCGCTCCACCTCTTTGGCGTCTGCTCCGACCATCTCACAGATTGAAGCAATTTCGTTGGCGAACACCACCGAGGCCGCCAGGAAGGCATTGATCGCGTGCTTGGTCATTTCCGCCGATTCCACCGACATCCATTCGATCCGATCGGTAATCGGCTGTAGCAGCCGTGCAATTCGTTCCCTATCCCGCTCGGAACGCACCCCAACGACGACACGGTCAGGCTTTAGAAACACATCCAATGCCTTGCCGAGTCGCAGGTTTTCCGGTGAGCAGGCAAAGCTCAATGCCTTTTCCGGGCATAACTTCTCGACTATTTCCTCAAACCTTCGGATCGAACCCACTGGCATTTGCGAAGAGATCAGAACCGTCGCATTGTCAGACAAATATGGCAACACCGCTTCTACTTCGGCAATCACGAAATCAACATCGGCCTCATCGTCTTCGTTAACGGGGGTATCATAAGCAACCCAGAGAATTTCAATGTCACTCGGAAGCTCATCAATGCTTGCGGCAAATCGCAGCCGCCCGGAATCCAGGCCTGCCCTGATGATCTCCTCCAAACCTGGCTCAAAAATGGGTGGCTTGCCAACCCGAAGCCCTAGAATTACCTCCTCATCGAAATCAATTCCGACGACCTCATGCCCTACCGATGCAAGACACCCCGTAATCACCGAGCCCAGATGCCACAATCCTTGAACACAAACCTTCATTCCCGCGACTCAATAACCCATTTGTTATTCCGCAAGAACTCAACCGTTTTTACTACCCCTTCGTTGATGGAATATTTTGGCACCCACCCCAGCGAGCGAATCTTCTTCGTGTCCAGAAAGATGAACGGGTTATCGCCTATCCAGCCGCGATCCCCACCTGTGTACTCCAACTTAGGTTGAACCCCCAATGTCTGGCTAATCCAGCCGATCGAATCGTCAACCTGGCAATAGCCATCCACTCCCAAGTTGAAGATATTGACTTTGTCAGTCGCCTTCTCAACGGCAACCTGCATCGCGTCAAGGCAATCCTGGATGTAAAGGTAGGACTTACGCTGTTTGCCGTTGCCCAGCACCCGCAACTGAGTGGGATCAGCTTTCAACTGTTTGTAGAAATCGAATACATGTCCGTGGGTGTATCGTTCGCCTAAGATGGAAACGAAACGGAAAATCCACGACTGGAAACCAAAACCTTCGCAATAGGCCGCAATCAACCCCTCACCTGCAAGTTTTGAAGCACCGTAAAGGGAGGTTTGAACCGGGAATGGTGCATCCTCCGGCGTAGGGATCACCGTTGTTTCGCCATAGACCGACCCGGTGGAAGAAAATGCAATCCGTTTGATGCCATTAACCCGCATCGCTTCCAGTACGTTATATGTAGCGATGGTATTCTGCTCCAAATCCTTGCGTGGATGTTCGGTACCGAAGCGGACATCCGCATTGGCGGCCAAGTGGAACACCGTATCGCCACCACTGAATGCATGGGTCAAGGCCGTGGGATCCAATAAATCACCTTCGACCAACTTGAATGCTGATTTTTTTAGCGCGCCTTCTATAAAACGCCGCTGGCCGGTAGAAAAATTATCAATTCCAGTGACATGATGCCCCTGGGCGAGAAGCCGGTCGGTTAAACTGCTGCCGATGAATCCGGCACAGCCGGTAATAATATATTTTTTGTTAGCCACGTAAAATATCCCTGTTACGGAAAACCCAGAATTTTGTAGCAAAATATCCGACGCCTACCGTAACCACGATAGCTAACGATGCGCTCAAATAAGTCGAGACTCCAAGTCTATCAACACAAAAAGACACAACAGCAAGCGTGATCAGATAATTGATCACCAAAACACCGAAATACCGAATCCACTGATGGATAAACCGGTTATCTACTACACGGAAGGTGAATCTCCGGTTGGCCAAAAAATGAAAACTAACTGCAAGTACATAGGCAACACTCACGCTAACGCGGTATCCGAAATCTAAAATCTCAATACTCAAAGCAATAAACACAAAATAAACAAGGGCTGTTAGCCCACCAATACCCAGATAGATCAAAAACTCTGAGTTTATTATTTTTCTGACCAGTCTCATTAGTCAGATACCCGCTTCGGCCTGAATGTTGCGCCTATACAAAGGTTGCAAAATTCCATCTTGACGGGAATAGGAAAATAACTTGAAGTGGTCAGCGAAAAGTAGGGAGACAATTCCTCAAAAATCTCATACGGACGATTAATATGCTCTCTCTCGATAAACCATTGATAGCTCTGGTTGTAACGAGCCTCAAATATCCGCTGCGCGGATATTTTTCGCGCAATAGAATAGGCCAGGCTACCCTCGCACGGAATGACAATAGACAACACGCCAAGATTTTTGTCACAGAGCCGATGCATTTCTCTAACCGCCGCAGGAAGGTCCGGAAGATGTTCCAGCACATGTATGGCCAATATACGATCAAAGTAGCCATCTTCGAAATTCATGCGTCCCTGACAGTCGCCGACAATCGCCTTTATTTCGGGAAACTGACCGCGTAACTCACCAATCATGTTTTCACGTATATCAACAGCAACATAATTAGCTTTTTGCTCTTGATTCAGTGTCTCATATTTAAGGTGCTCTCCATTTCCTGCCCCAATCTCTAAAGTTCTAAAGAATTTTTGCGGCGCCGTTCTGACGACATAACTGTGGTTAAATTCATCCACAATTCCATAGTTACGCGGCAAAACTTCATGCCAATACTTCATAAAGTCGTCGCTGATAGCCGCTTGTTCCGGAGTAAGTGACGGAAATATTTTAGGCCATTTGTCGTGCGACTTTGTTTTATTGTTCAGCATGTTGTTTATCTGGTAGGCGATTCCAAAGCGCAGCGTATAAGTGAATTCAGCAGGCAATTATAGTGGATTATCTATCTGCCTGAGCTTCCAAATCCGCTTCTTGTGCGAAATCAGCCGTACCATCAAGAAAGCAACCACAAGACACCATGATACGGCGCTGATATAAAAGGAAGCCCTCATGCCGACGGTTCCAACATAGGATAGCTCTATTTCATTCAGGCCGCTACTTTTTAGCGGAATGATAATAGTTTTACGCTCAGATTCGATAACGGGAAACTCCTCACCGTTAACCCTCGCAACATACCCGGGCACAAATTGTTTTATTATCTCTATATATTTGTGATCCGGCTTTGCAATAACCTTGGCGCTATAGGGGGTATATGATTCAATTACTATTGGGAGCTTAGCGGGGTCATAGCTGGTTACTCCAATGTTGTACAGTTTTACCAGTGGCTGCTCCCGTGAGTAAACACGAAAATCAAATGACGCCCCAGTCATTTCTTTATTTTCTTGATCCATAAAATGAAAGGGGATGCCAATTTGCCGTCTGACAGGCGAGTCTATGACAGATCCTGGAATCTCAAGCGACACCTTTTCCCTGCGCTGCATATCAAGCAATTGAAATAGAGCGTCTCCGTGAGAGGTACTCATGTCAGCGCACAACAGGTGCTGAACATTGGGCAGTAGCTTCAGCTTGCTGAGGGGAAGCGGCTCTTTAAGTGTTATTTCAATAGGCAAGCTGATGGTGTCGCTGGAGTCGGTATTATTCTTCGAGCGCGCGCTGTCAAGGCACCGATTGATAACGAACCGTTCATTGTCGTAGCCGCTAATGGGGTTCTTGTTTGAGTCTAGCAATCTGCTTTTAAGCTGGGCGACGTGGATGCCTGCGAAACCGACTTGTAAATATTCTTTGCGTAATCCCCATCCAAAATAATAAATATTACTGGTGTTGCCCCATGAATCTTTTGGGTCCATGATTGATTCGTTGGAGCTCTTAATAGCATTGCCATGACCTATAAAGAAGCCGACTTGGTAAATGTTCCATACAAATAAACCGGTGAGTACAATGGCAAGTATGCTCGTTACCTTATGGTGACGGGAGCCACCAATGTTTTGTAGTGCGAGAGCGCCTACTAAACTTCCAGCAGCCGCTAAAATTACGTAAAGCCGCTGATTTGGGAAGACATTAGTGATCTCTAGAACTAATGACGGCGTGCTTGACCAAAGAAAATGGCCAATACCTGGCAATGGGTAAAGAAACAACAAGACAATCACAATCAGCACGAGCATAAGCCGCATCAATAACGTACCCGAAGAACGTAGCGCGGCTATGACGGCAAGCATGATGACAAACCACAACGAGTAACCTAGCTGCAGGAAATAAAGTCCATTTTTCCCTTGCCCCAGAGGTAGAAACACATCGGGGATGGGCAGCAACAGTTGCGCAATGATCTGGTCAACCTGCGACATCTTAACACTCCACAGTACATCGGTAGAGTTAATGCCCAAGGTGAATACTGACAAGAATTGCCATAGGGATAAAAGGGCAAACAGCAACGACAGGCCAACAAACCTGACTGGATTTCGCCTAGCTAAAATGATTAGCGACAAGCAAAAAACAAAGGATAAAAAGCTGACCCACAGGGCAATCGGAGGGTGTGCCATCCATACCAACGACAGTGCAGCACCCGTTAAAACATAAGCGAGAGTATCATCTTTTTGGTATATGCGCACCAGGCCATAAAACACCACTGGAATAAATGGTACGGCCATAAACGACAAGTACATGTCCATATGGAATATTAACGACATCACGCCAGGGCTGCTAATGTAGGCGAAGGCCAGAAACACCGCTTGCCAGCGCAATAGAGGCGCAATATTTCTTATTACAATATACACAACCAATGCCGCAGACAGGGCGCTAACAAAGATGGTTAGGTGTTGAAGACTAAGGGTGTTTAGGGTGTCAAATGATAGCGTGTACAGGAGTTGGCCGAGTAACGGATAATAAGGTGCTCGTATAGTTAGGGATCCGTCTGGAGAAAACAGGCTTTGTCCTAGGTAGGTAGGGAAGAAACCGTTCTTAAGCTGAATAACTGCATCATGCAGCATGTATTGATAATACTGTGCGTCTGCGGCGCCCAGATTAGAGGCAGAAAAGAAGGGGTGGTAGGCATAAAGCGTCAGTGCCATCAGCAAAAAAACCCGTATCACTTCGCTATTATAGATAAAGAGTGAAGTTTTATTGCCGAGATTTTTTATCCCCAGCCAATGGGGCTGATTTAATGTACTCATGTGGCCATTTAAAAAACCGAACATTAACTGATCACACTTTCCAAAATCCTAACAATTCCTGCTTGTTGCTCCGCTGTTAATCCAATCCACAGAGGCAGCCTGAGCAAACGATTAGATAGTTCTTCAGTATTTATCAATTCCCCTGACACACGACCATACTTCTTGCCTGCTCGTGAGCTATGTAGCGGGACGTAATGAAATACTGCGTTCACCCCCTGCTCCTTGAGCTTCGAAATTAACACGGTACGTTGTTCCAGCGACTCCAGAATAACATAGTACATATGCGCATTGTGATGGCAACCGTCTGGAATGATGGGACGACGCAACACGTCGGCCGCTTCAAGTGGTGCTAGTGTTTCATGGTATTGGCCCCAGATTCCTAGTCGCATGCGCGTAATATGCTGCGCCTCTTCCATCTGTGCCCACAGAAAGGCCGCGATCACCTCGCCGGGTAAGTAGGAAGATCCGATATCCACCCAGGTATATTTGTCGATTTGACCACGAAAGAACTGGCTGCGGTTAGTGCCTTTCTCACGGATGATCTCGGCGCGCTCGGCAAAACGATCATCGTTTACCAACAAGGCGCCGCCTTCCCCGGAAATAATGTTTTTAGTTTCATGGAAGGAGTAGGCGCCAAGGTGCCCAATCGTGCCCAGCGACTTGCCCTTATAGGTGGACATGACACCCTGTGCAGCATCCTCAATAACCAACAGCTTATGACGTTGCGCAATGCTCATGATAACGTCCATTTCGCATGCCACTCCTGCATAATGCACCGGCACAATCGCCTTGGTGCATGGCGTTATGGCGGCCTCGATTTTAGCTTCGTCAATGTTAAGCGTATCTGGACGGATATCCACAAAGACCGGCACCCCACCGCGAAGAACGAAGGCGTTGGCAGTGGAAATGAAGGTGTAGGAGGGCATGATGACCTCATCACCTGGCCGGATATCTGCGAGGATTGCCGCCATCTCAAGAGCCGCAGTGCAGGAGTGAGTGAGCAATGCCATATTCGCACCGGTGAGCGACTCCAGCCAAGCGTGGCATTTTTTCGTAAACATACCGCCACCAGACAGGTGACCATTGGCATGAGCTTGTGCGATGTACCAAAGCTCGCGTCCTGTCATGTAAGGCTTGTTGAAAGGAATCATTTTCGAGTACATTCCATGAAGCAGTGTGTATAGGGAATCCATGCCCTGTGCCGGACTTGAACGCGCGGCGATTCGAAAACCGTGTTGGCAATAGACTCGTATCCCGTCCCGGTGCGCACGTTCTGGCCTCGATCAATCTTAATCAAAAAACGAGCGATCGGGTTTTGCTCAACAGAAAAACACGGATCAAAGGTAAGCAAACGTCCACCCGGCTTCAGTGCCTGGAAGGCTAAACGCATGACGGCTATAGCCGATTCATCATCAAGATGATGCAACAGCCCTAACGCCAAAACAATGTCTACCTGCGGCATTTTTGCGACATCGGAGTGCGTCAACTCTTGACTGTAAAATCTCCCGCGCAGGCCAAACCGTTTCTTTGCTTGCGCTATGTATTCGTTACTGATATCAAAGCCGCAATAATTAACCTCAGGAAGGTAGGCCAGGATATCGGCGGGACCACAACCTATATCAAGGATCGAACATCCCGAAACTGGCCTGACAAATTCCTCAACAAATCTGATTCGAAGGCGATGCGTGCCCATTATATTCTGGAATGTGCTATAAATTAATGGGCTGGAGAATATGGCCCGAATTCCACTCGTAATTTGCGCCATTAACATCTCATCCTGGTCAGGGTGCGGCCAATCGCCGGTTGCAACGCAATCGGCGTAAACCCAGCAAGGCGATGCACGCGCAGTTTTATTAACCCCAGGATGAACATCCGCATCCACACCGAACGACGTAACGCGAATTCCTTGTCAGAACCAATCAGCTCCGATGTTGAACCCAGATACTGTTGATTAAACGCATATTTTAATCCGGGAAGACCATTCACGATTCTGCGGACTTGCCACGAAGTTGACTCGTAAATCTCAGGCGTTATTTTCATACCCTAATGGTAATGCCAGCCAGTATTAGAGATACCGATATAATCCTCGCTGCAGAAATACTTTCCAACCCAATCAATAAAATCTACTCCTAAATTTTTTCAAAGGAAGCATACATTTACCTCGCGCATCCCGAATATCCTCAAGTACGAGAAGGCCTTTCCCACAAACCACAACCGGAAGATTCGATTCAATAAAAATAACTTTCCCAGAAGTTCTATTCTCTATTTTTACATCCTCACCCACCCGTGCTTTGAGTATGCGAACGGTAGAAGCATTTAGTATCGCAGAGGCGCCTCGATAGGGATGGCCAACACAACTTATGAAATGCTCAATATTGTTCGCATCATCATTCCAATCAATTCGGTAATCTTCCTCATCCCGCCACAGGCTATATGTTGCTTTATTTTCATCCTGCGAATATCCGGATATATGAATTTCCCCATTATCTAATTTCGTAAGCAACTCCACTGCCAGATTGGCATAGGCAATTGACATCCTGTGGATCTCACGTTCGATGTTGGTTGGATAAACCACCGCCAAACTCTTCTGGAGAAGAATATTTCCAGCATCGTATTTTTCTGCGCCTAGCAGTGCCGTAACACCTGTTATTTTCTCTTTGTTGATAAGTGCGTTAACGAGTGGAGCAAACCCTCTGTATCTCGGCAAGAGAGAGTCATGGAAAATAATTAATTTTTCTTGTGGGATGCCTCGAATAATCCACCGCCAACCAACAGCCAGAAACAGATCGTACTTGTCCTCGCCATAAGCAATAGCCTTATCGTTACGCAGGGAATATCTAATTCCGCGTTCATCACAGAAAGCAGCGAGTCTGGCGCTACAGTCGTCAGCCAGGCCATCATCTTGCCCAATTACACAGTACATTGACTGTACGCTCGATGACTCGATCAGTGCCTTAACCACACTAAAACCCTTATCGCCGAGAGAGAATATCAATATTTTCAAAATCTAATACCTTAACGAGACTCGCAAGTTATTCAATTAGCTTTGCATCACAAAAGGTCGCCCGGCTAACAATGTACAGTGGCCGCCTCTTGCTTTCGTTAAAGGCTTTTCCAAGATAAATGCCGATGACGCCGAGGATAGAAATGATGACGCCACCAATGAAGAACAGCGAGACCATCAAACTGTTCCAGCCGGGAACTGGTGTACCGTAAAACAGTGCATGCCAGAGAATGTACGCGCCATAACAAAAAGAAAAAAACCCCATCAAAAAGCCTAAACGTACGGCCATCCGTAGCGGTTTGTCGGAGTACGCGATGATTGTTTCGGCGGCGAGTTTCCATAGCTTGGCAAAAGTGTAGGTGGATTTTCCGTCGAAACGTTTGGCGTGTTTCACCTCTATGCTGGTGGTGGGAAAGCCCATCCACTTCACCAACCCGCCGAAGAAGCGCAGTTGCTCACGCATACAGCGGAAATTGATCACCACCTTGCGCGATATGATGCGGAAATTGCCACTATCCCCGTCGTACTCGATATCGGCGAGATAGCTGAACAACTTGTAGAACAGCCATGAGGTCATGCGTTTGAGTGGCGGGTCGCGTCGTGCGCCGCGCCGCGCCAACACGACGTCATAGCCTTCCATTGCCTTGGCGTACAGTCTCGGAATTTCCTCGGGGCGGTCCTGCAAGTCGCAATCCATCACCACCACCCAGTCACCTTGGCAAATATCCAGCCCAGCGGTGATACCGTAGTGCTGGCCGAAGTTACGGCTGAACTGAATGCCGCGCACGCGCGAATCCGCCGCCGCAAGCCGCTCAATTATCTGCCACGAACTATCGCCGCCGCAGTCTTCGACCAGTATTATTTCAAAATCTGATGAAACATTTTCCAAAGCAGTCTTTAGGCGCTGGTACAGTTCATCGAGGCAAGCCTCGGCTTTGTACACCGGAATGACGACGGAGAGGTGAGGGTGAGGTGTCATTTTTGCTGCTGGCGGGATGGCGTCATTCACTTGAATCCACCTCTTGAAAATTCACCTTCCGATCAACAATATACATCGGCCGCCGTTTCACTTCGTCATAAATACGACCAACATATTCACCAATCAGGC
>CAYUAZ010000019.1:0-16097 GCA_964442865.1 uncultured Gammaproteobacteria bacterium | reverse complement strand
ATGTAGGTGCGAATTCATTCGCACGTCGCAAGGCCGAATGAATTCGGCCCTACATTGTCCACCCTTGATATGATCGAAATTCCTACCCATGCCTGAACTGCCCGAAGTCGAGACCACCCGGCGCGGTATCGCGCCGCACATCATCGGCAACAAGGTCACCGAGGTGCGCGTGCGCGACGCGCGCCTGCGTTGGCCTGTTTCGCCTGCCCTGGCTCGTCAGCTTCCCGGGCAAGTCATCGTCAGTGTGGAACGGCGTGCGAAATACCTGCTGTTGCGCACGGCGCGGAACTGTCTGGTGTTGCACCTCGGCATGTCGGGCAGCCTGCGCATCGTCACCGGCGAAATGCCCGCCGAAAAACACGATCACCTCGACGTGGTATTCTCCAATCGCATTTGCCTGCGTCTGCGTGATCCGCGACGCTTTGGCGCGGCGATCTGGACCGGCGTCGATCCACACCGGCATGCCTTACTCGCTGGTCTGGGCCAGGAACCTTTGGAGGCCGGGTTCGACGGCGACACCCTCTTCCAGCACGCACGCGGCCGGCATGTCGCCGTCAAACAATTCATCATGGACAGCCATGTTGTGGTGGGCGTAGGGAATATATACGCCAGTGAAGCGCTGTTTCTCGCCGGTATTCACCCACTGCGCGCTGCGGGGCGGATTAGCAGAATGCGCTATGATGAGTTGGCGAACGCCATCAAGCAAGTACTGCGCAAGGCTATAGAAAGCGGCGGCACCACATTGCGGGATTTTTACGCGAGCGACGGCGTACCCGGTTATTTCAAGCAGCAACTGCGGGTATACGGACGAGAGGGATTACCTTGTACGGCATGCGGCCAGGCTATTGTTATGACCAGGCAAGGACAGCGTGCAACGTATTACTGCACACGCTGTCAGCACTGACGCAGTCAGCACCGTGTATTGAAAGAACGAAGGAGCAGCCGCTGCCTTGTACTACAGGGGGGATGTACAAGACCGGCCGACACTGCTCCCACGTTGATATGACACACACCCCCGCCCAGCGGGCGGAGGCGGAGTTTACGGAAGTACTGCTTAGCCCTTTGCGGGGATTACTTTGGTCGCCTGCATGCCCTTGGGGCCGCGGGTGGCTTCAAACTCCACCTGCTGTCCTTCGACCAGAGACTTGAATCCTTCAGCCTGTACCGTGGAGAAGTGAACGAACACGTCGTCACTGCCATCAGTCGGGGTGATAAAACCAAAACCTTTTGCATCATTGAACCACTTTACATTACCACTCTGCATAAAATCCTCACTACTAGTTTAAAAAATATAATTAACGCGGCGTTGAAGTATGGAGAAGTACAACCTGGAAGGGTACATTACATCAGCCAACGGGGACTCCAATCACTCACGGCTTTATAGGAAGCGGTATAAATAGTATAGAAAGTCGAGTGTAAATACAAGCTATTCATAAATATTTATTTAGGCGCGATCCAGCGGGAAGCTCACCGCTTCATCAATAGCATTGACCCCGGTGGCCAACATGACCAGCCGATCCACACCCACCGCCACGCCGGCGCAATCCGGCAGGCCTGATTCCAACGCGGCAAGCAGGCGCTCATCCATCGGCACCAATACGGTGCATAACTCCACACGCTTTTCGACCTCGGCCTCGAAACGGCCGCGTTGCTCAATTGCGTCTCCCAACTCGTGATAGCCGCTCGCCAGTTCGATGCCGTTCACATATAACTCGAAGCGCTCCGCCACGGGATAGGGCTGCCCCGGAGAGCCGGGCCGGATGCGCGCCAAGGCAGCCTGTGATACCGGGTAGTCATATAGAAAACACAATCGCTGTTGGCCGAGCTTAGGCCCCACCACATGAGTAAGCAACAGGTCGAGCCAGCCATCACGGTCATCCATACCTAGTCCGCCCACCCGCCCGATGCCGTAGGCGCGAGCGCAGTCGCGTAATTCTTTCATGGAAGCCGCGAGTGGATTTACCTCAGCGTAGCGCGCAAAAGCCTCGGCATAGGTGAGACGCTCACTGGGCTCATGAAGGACGGCCTCGCCGAGCACAGCGGTGACCAATTCCTCCACTTCATTCATCAGGGCCTGATGATCGAAACCCGGACGATACCACTCCAGCATGGTGAATTCGGGATTGTGTATCCGGCCGCGCTCACCGTTGCGGAACACCTTGCAGATCTGGTAGATCGGTCCACTGCCCGCCGCGAGCAGGCGTTTCATGGCGAATTCCGGCGAGGTGTGCAGATACAATTGCAGATCGTGAGCACCCGGTCCCGTGTAGTGCGTCCTGAAGCTATCGAGATGAGGCGCTGTTGCCGCGGCTGACGACAGCAGTGGCGTTTCCACCTCCAACACGCCGCGCGCGGCAAAAAACGTGCGGATGGCCGCGAGTAGTTTGGCGCGAGCCTCTAATGCTTCTCGCGTCGCGCTGGGGCGCCAGTCAGGGGGGGTATTCAATCCTAATATCGGGGAGGCAAGACGCCGGGCGTGGCTATTCCTTGGCCCTCGACACGTACTCGCCTATCCGCGTATCTATCCTGAGCAGATCGCCGATCTCGATAAATAATGGCACCCTGACCACTGCGCCGGTCTCCAGTGTGGCGGGCTTGCCGCCGCCGCCGGAGGTATCGCCGCGCAAGCCCGGATCGGTGTCGGCCACCCGCAGCACCACGAAATTGGATGGGACAATTTGTAGCGGTGTGCCGTTCCACAAGGTTACCGTACAGACATCCTGCTCCTTGAGCCATTTTTTTGTCTCGCCCACTGCGTTACTATCTGCAACATGTTGTTCAAAGGTATCCGGCACCATGAAATGCCAGAATTCGCCGTCGTTATAGAGATACTGCATCTCGATGTCCACGACATCCGCCGCTTCGAGTGTGTCACCTGATTTGAAGGTGCGCTCGATGACCCGGCCATTTTTGAGATTGCGTATCTTGACGCGATTAAAGGCCTGGCCCTTGCCGGGCTTCACAAATTCGTTTTCAACGATGGCGCAGGGATCACCGTCCATCATGACCTTGAGCCCGCCCTTGAATTCGTTGGTGCTGAATGTTGCCATGGTATCCTCTTAAGTGAACGACAGCGTCCCATCTACTCTTTATAAAGTCGCCTATGATACCTCGAACCATCCACACTGGGCAGCCCGTCTCTTGGCAAAGGGAGCTGGCGCAGGCCATTAGCGATCCTGCGCAACTGTTGAGAGCCCTGGGTCTGGAAGCGTCGCTAGGCTGTGCGGCCTCTGACCGTGATTTCTCTCTAAGGGTGCCGCACAGCTATGTCGCCCGGATGCGCAAGGGCGACCCCCACGATCCCTTGTTGCGTCAGGTGTTGCCCATCATTGAGGAGCAAACCGTTGCGCCCGGATTCAGCTACGATGCGGTCGGCGACATAAAAGCCATGACCCTCCCGGGCCTGCTGCACAAGTATCACGGGCGCGTGCTCTTGATCGCCACCGGTGCCTGCGCCGTCCACTGCCGCTACTGCTTCCGCCGCCATTTCCCCTACGCGGATGCCCATGCCGCTGCCGGACAGTGGGAAGCCGCGCTGGATTACATCCGCGCAGACACCTCCATCCGGGAAGTCATTTTGAGCGGCGGCGATCCGCTGAGCCTGACAGACCAGCGCCTGGCGGCGCTCGTGAACCGGTTGGCGGAGATCCCGCACCTGCACACCCTGCGCGTCCATACGCGGCTGCCTATCGTACTGCCTGCGCGGGTGAACGACACCCTGCTCGCCTGGCTGACCGGCAGCCGTCTCAAGCCGGTCGTGGTCGTGCACGTCAATCATACCAATGAAATTGACGACGCGGTGCGCGTGGCGCTCGGCCGTTTCAGCGCCGCGCAGGTCCCGTTATTCAACCAGTCGGTCTTGCTGCATGGCGTGAATGACTCGGTCACGGCCCTGGCCAATCTCAGCCACGCCCTGTTTAGCGCCAGCGTCACACCCTACTATCTGCACACGCTGGACCGGGTGCAGGGCGCAGCCCACTTTGATGTGGATGAGGTCACGGCCTGCCGCTTACTGGACGAGCTGCGCAGCATTTTACCCGGATATCTGGTGCCGCGCCTGGTGCGTGAGCGGGAAGGCGCGCCCAATAAGCTCCCGATCCTCATGCCCCCACACACTTCACCCAAAACCAGCACAGACGCTTGACAGCCCACCCCTAATCGTTGACCCTAATGGTAGTGTGAATTGGCATAATTAGTGCAGCATAAAAGACCGCCATGAAGAAAGAAAACGTCCTCCAGCTGGTCATCATTGATGACTCCTCCAACGACGCGGAAATGATTACCAACGTGCTGCGCCGCGCCGGTTACGGCGTGCGCGCGACGCGCGTCACCGGCGCCGAGGACTTGCAAACGGCGATTGACTCTTCCGTAGATCTGATCCTGTGTGCATCAAAGTTGAGCGAATTCAGCCCGCTCGATGCCCTTCCCGTACTGAAGACGTCAGGCAAGGATATCCCTTTTGTTGTGGTCTACGACAAGATCACCGATAAAGCCATTTCGGAACTCATGCTGGCCGGGGCGCGCGACGTGGTGCCTAAGGATCAACCCGAACGTCTACAGTTCGTGGTGGGGCGCGAGTTTAGCGACCTCGAAGTGCGGCGCGCGCATCGGCGTATAGACAAAATGTTCCGCGAGAGCGAGAAACGCTGCCGCTCATTGCTCGACAGCTCCCGCGATGCGATCGCCTATGTCCACGAGGGCATGCACCTCTACGCCAACGCCGTTTATCTGAAGATGTTCGGGTATCAAAGCCTTGAAGATATCGAAGGCACCCCGATCATGGACATGGTTGCGGCCGAGGGGCATGCGCAATTTAAAGATTTCCTGCGTCAATACGCAAAGCAATCGGAGGCCATGCAGCAAATCGAGATCCAAGGAGTACGCTCCGACGGCACGCAATTCAACGTGGGCATGGAGTTCACGCCGGCCAGTATAGACGCCGAGATCTGTACCCAGATTATTATCCGAGATCTCTCCCTCAGCAGCGAATTGGAAAGCAAACTTAAATCCCTGAGCAAGGAGGATCTCCTCACCGGGCTTTATAACCGCCAGCATTTTATGGAAGAGCTGGATACGGCGGTCGCCAAGGCGGGCAACGGCGGAGAAGCCTGCGCCTTGCTTTATATCGGACTCGATGGCTTTTCGAAGATACAGGAAAACGTCGGTATTGCCGCCAGCGATCTGGTGCTGGGTGATGTCGCGGCGCTGCTGCGCGGCAAGGTGGGCGAGGCCGATTTGGCAGCGAGGTTCGGCGATGACGTGTTCACCATTTTGGTCCGCAACAAAGATGTGGGGCATGCGCTGAAACTGGCGGAAGAATTGCGTAAGGCCGTGGAAGAAAATGTCTCCGATGCGGGCGGTCAGTCGGTCACCACAACATGCAGCATCGGCGTCATCCAGATCGGCGAAAATACACCCGATAGCCGCGAGATTTTGAACCGCGTCAGCAAGGCCTGCATGGCGACCCAATCCGGCGGCGGCAACAAGGTACACCTCTACAACCCCATATTGGAAGACCAAAGCACCAAAGCAAGATTGCAACAGTGGGTGACCCGCTTGCAGGATGCCATCACGCACCAACGTCTGCGCCTGGTCTATCAGCCCGTCGTCAATCTACATGGCGCACCCCAGGAACTCTACCAGGTGCTGCTACGCATGCAGGATGAAAACCGCAATGAAATCCCACCCGATGAATTCATCGCAGCCGCCGAGGAGACGGGACTCAACCCCACTATAGACCGGTGGGTCATCGAACATGCTATCGAAGCATTGGCCGCCAAACGGCGCAGCGGCGCCAAGACCCGCTTTTTTACCAAGCTGTGCGGAGAAACCATCAAGGACGAAAATCTGCTCCCCTGGCTCAGCGAACGCATCAAGACGGCAAGACTGGAAGGCGACAGTCTGATCTTCGAGGTAAGCGAAAGCGCCGGGCTCCATTATCTAAAGAACACTCAAGCCCTGATGAAGGGTCTGAAAGAATTGCATTGCCACTTCGCACTGAGCCATTTCGGCAGTGATGTGAATTCGATTAGCAATCTCAAGCGCTATCCCGCAGGTATCACCTATCTGAAAATTGACAGCTCGCTGCTCACCGACATGACCGCTAACCCGCAAATTCAGGCTACGGTAAAAGCCATCAACGAAGCCGCCCATGCGGCAAACATGATGAGCATCGCCGAGCGTGTGCAGGACGCCGGCAGCCTGGCCGTGTTATGGCAACTGGGGGTTGATTATGCGCAGGGCTATTACCTGCAAAAGCCCAGCGAATTGCTGGATTACGATTTTTCGGGTGAGGGGTGAGGGGTGAGGGGTTTTACGCCTCACTCCTCACGCCTAACGCCTCACAGTCTTTTGGCCTCACGCCTCACAGTTTTTCACTAATCCAGCACCTGCGACACCAACCCATCCGCCAGCTTAGGCTCAAACCACGTAGACTTGGGCGGCATGACCTCACCGGTGTCCGCCACCGCCATGAGTTGATCCATACCGGTCGGGAACAGCGCAAAGGCCACCGCCATTTCGCCGGAATCCACGCGCCGCTCTAATTCCCGCAAACCTCGAATACCGCCCACAAAATCTATGCGCTTGTCGCGCCGTGCGTCACTGATGCCGAGTATCGGCGCGATCAGATGATCGGCGAGCAGGCTCACGTCGAGTTGGGCCACAGGATTGTTGGCCGGAATATATTGCGGCCGGATGCTCAATCGGTACCACTGACCCTGCAGGTACATGCCAAACTCCCCAATATCCGTGGGCTTCACGGCGTGTGCGCTCTTGTCTATGCTGAACGCCAGCCCTACCCGCTCCAGAAACTGTTCGCGTGACAGACTGTTGAGATCACGCACGACGCGATTGTAGTCCATGATCTGCATTTGGTTGTCGGGAAATATCACGGCAAGAAAATAGTTGTAAGCTTCTTCGCCCGTAGAGTTAGGATTGGCTTCCCGTCTACTCGCGGCCACACGGGAGGCCGCCGCACACCGGTGATGGCCGTCGGCGATATAAAGCCGCTCAACGCTCTCGAAGGCTACGCCCAGTTGCTTTACAACTGCGTCGTCGCGCACCACCCAAAGGGTATGGCGCACGCCGTCATCCGCACTGAAATCATACTCTGGCGGCCCACCTGCGACACGCGCAACCAGTGCATCAATCACCGGGCTATGAGGGTAGGTGAGAAACACCGGACCGGTCTGGGCATTGAGCGCCGCGATCTGCCGGACGCGGTCGTCCTCCTTGTCGGGGCGGGTGAATTCATGGCGGCGGATGCGCTGCGCATCATAGGCCGCGACCGAGGCCGCCGCCACCAGGCCGGTCTGCACATGTTCGCCCATCTGCAAACGGTAGAGATAGAAACAAGGTTTGGCATCGCGCCGCAACACGCCGTCCTTTTCCATCCTGTGGAGATTCTCCACGGCCTTAGCATACACCGCCGGGGCATAGGGATCGGTATTGGGAGGAAGGTCTATCTCGGGTTTGGAGATGTGCAGGAAGCTCCAGGGCTTACCTGCGGCGCGCTGCCGCGCCTCTTCGGTATTGAGCACATCGTAGGGAGGAGCCGCGACATCCGCAGCGCGCTCCGGCACCGGACGCAATCCGGTGAATGGACGAATCAAGGACACGAAAATACCCCTTACTTAACTAAGAAACTCAACGCAAAGACGCGAAGACGCCAAGAAAAACAAAATATGGAACAAGCCTATTCCGTCACCCCCATCGTCATTTGCGCAACGCTAAGTGCGCTGAGCGCAAAAGTTCACAACGCTCCGATATCTTTGCGTCTTCGCGTCTTTGCGTTGTATTTTATATTCAATATCAAAGCATTTAATCGCGCCACGCGCCGCTTTGCAGCGCGGAGATGCGCTCTTCCAGGGGCGGGTGCGACATGAACAGGCGCTTCAATCCGTGGCCGATACCGCCGGCGATGCCGAACGCGGCAAGCTGATCCGGCAATGGCGCCTGATGCGACTGCTTGAGCCGCTCCAGTGCGGCGACCATTTTATTGGGCCCTTCGAGATGCGCGCTGCCCGCGTCGGCGCGGAATTCGCGCTGGCGGCTGAACCACATGACGATCATCGAGGCCAGGATACCCAGCACCAATTGCGCCACCATCGTCGTGACGAAGAAACCCACGCCGTGACCACGGTCATTCTTGAGCACCACGCGGTCTACCACATAGCCCACCACGCGCGACAGGAAGATGACAAAGGTGTTGACGACGCCTTGAATCAGCGCCAGCGTCACCATATCGCCGTTAGCCACGTGGCTGATCTCGTGACCCAACACGGCCTCGACCTCGTCCTGACTCATGGCGTTCAGCAGCCCGCTGCTCACCGCGACCAGGGCGTTGTTGCGGTTCATGCCGGTGGCAAAGGCGTTGGGCTCGGGGGCGTCGTAGACGGCGACTTCGGGCATGCCTATCCCGGCCCTATGGGCCTGGCGCCTGACCGTATCGAACAACCATTTTTCGGTGGGATTGGCCGGCTGCTCGATAATCCGCGCCCCCGTCATGCGCTTGGCGCTCCACTTGGACATCGCCAGCGAGATAAACGACCCGCCCATACCCATCACGGCGGCCATTATCAACAACCCCTGCGTGTTGAAACCACCGCCCTGCTGTTCCAGCGCGGTGTCCACGCCGAGCAGGCGCATCACGATACTCAGCACCAGCAGTACCGCAACATTAGTCAGTACGAACAAGAAAATGCGTTTCATGGAGGCTCCAGATATAGTAATTCCGATGAGTTAGATGGGGGCAGTCTGGATTAAGTTCAATGGTCGCCCCCCACTTCGTCTTATTCTACACCGAACCTGTCTACCCGCTGAAATCCGCGTGGTAACTTTAGACCTCTCCGCCCGCGTTCCCCCTGATAGTGGGCGAGATCGGCGGGTTTGAGGGTGAGATGCCGTTGCCCTGAATACACCACCAGGCTCTGGTCCGGCGCAAGCGCCGCCACGGCCACTACGTACTCCTCACGGCCGGCGAACCGCGCCGAGGGGATGCCGATCATTTTTACTCCCTTGCCCTTGGCGAGCTTTGGCAACTCGCGCAGCGGATGAACAAGGAGATGGCCTTGCAGGGTGACCGCCGCGACATAATCCGTGTCGTAATTGGTGATCGGCGCCAGCGGCAATACCTGCGCGTTCTTGGACACATTCAGCATCGCTTTCCCCGCCTTGTTCTTGGCGTACAAATCCTCCAGCCGCGCGACAAAGCCGTAGCCGGCGTCGCTGCTCACCAAGCATAGATCATCCGGGTTGCCCATCGTCACGCCGGTGAAATTCGCGCCTTCTGGCAGTTGCAGACGGCCTGTGAGTGGTTCGCCCTGGCCGCGCGCCGAGGGCAGCGTGTGCGCGGGCAGCGAGTAACTGCGCCCGGTGGAGTCCATGAATACAGCGAGCTGATTGCTGCGCCCCTTGGCCTCAGCCTTGAAGCCGTCACCCGCTTTATAGCTGAGCGCGAGGGGATCAATATCATGACCCTTGGCGGCGCGCACCCAGCCCTTTTCGGACAGCACCACGGTCACCGGTTCGGTGGGGATGAGCTCGGTCTCGTCCATGGCCTGAGCGGCGGCTCGCTCGACCAGCGGCGAACGGCGCTCGTCGCCATAGATTTTTGCATCCTCGATAAGCTCTTTGCGGATCAAGGTCTTGAGCCGTTGTTTGGAGCCCAGAATTTTTTCCAGCTCATCACGTTCTTCCCCCAACTCGCCCTGCTCGCCCCGGATCTTCATCTCTTCCAGCTTGGCCAGGTGGCGCAGCTTCAGATCCAGTATCGCCTCGGCCTGCGTATCGCTGAGTTTGAAGCGCTTCATCAGCACGGGCTTGGGCTGATCTTCGCGGCGGATGATGGCGATCACCTCGTCCAAATTGAGGTAGGCGATCAACAAGCCGTCCAGGATGTGCAGCCGCGCCAGCACCTTGTCGAGACGGTACTGCAACCGCCGGCGCACCGTTTCGGTGCGAAACTCCAGCCACTCGACCAGGATGTCGCGCAGATTTTTCACCCGCGGGCGGCCGTCCAGGCCGATCATATTCATGTTGACGCGATAGCTGCGCTCGAGGTCGGTGGTGGCGAACAGGTGCGCCATCAATTCCTCCACGTTGACGCGATTGGAGCGCGGCACGATCACCAGGCGGGTGGGATTCTCATGATCCGATTCGTCGCGCAGATCCTCTACCATCGGCAGTTTTTTCGCCTGCATCTGCGCGGCGATCTGCACCAGCAGCTTGGCGCCGGAGGTCTGGTACGGCAGCGCGGTGATAATGATTTCTCCGCCTTCGGTTTCATAACGGGCGCGCATGCGCACCGAGCCCATGCCGGTTTCGTACATGCGCGCGAGGTCGGCCGCAGGGGTGATGATCTCGGCCTCGGTGGGGAAATCCGGGCCGCGCACGTGTTCGCAAAGTTGCTTGACCGTCGCCTTCGGATCTTCCAGGAGCCGGACGCAGGCACTCGTCACCTCGCGCGCGTTATGCGGCGGGATGTCGGTGGCCATGCCCACGGCGATGCCCGTAGTGCCGTTCAACAGGACGTGCGGCAGGCGCGCCGGCAACAGCCTGGGTTCCTCCATGGTGCCGTCGAAGTTGGGAATCCAGTCCACCGTGCCCTGCCCGGCGTCGGCCAGCAACACCTCGGCGAACCGCCCCAGCCGCGCCTCTGTATAGCGCATCGCGGCGAACGAATGCGGATCGTCGGGCGAGCCCCAGTTGCCCTGCCCGTCTATCAGCGGATAGCGGTAGGAAAACGGCTGCCCCATCAACACCATCGCCTCGTAGCAGGCGACATCGCCGTGCGGGTGAAACTTGCCGAGCACGTCGCCCACGGTGCGCGCGGATTTTTTGTGTTTGGAGGTGGCGGCGAGTCCCAGTTCGGACATGGCATAGACGATGCGCCGCTGCACCGGCTTGAGGCCGTCGGCGATATGCGGCAGGGCGCGGTCCAGGATGACGTACATCGAGTAGTCGAGGTAGGCCTTCTCGGTAAAAGTGAGCAAAGGCAGGCGTTCCACGCCTTCGTAGTTGAGAATTTGAGTGTTCGCCATAAAATTCGTCCGTTACCTGTTTAGCGTCCCATTGTGCCTGATTTTTGCGCCAAACTTAACGGCGGAGTTTCCAGGAGGGCGGGCGCGTTGTCCGTGCCCCGCGTGAGGAGTAGGGCGAACAACAACACTGCATGGTTGGGGAATGGTGATGCGCGTGGGCACGAGCGACGTGCTCACCCTAGCTGCTACTTTTTCAACAGCCTGCGCGCGGCCCACGGACGGGCCGCCATTTTTCAAACACGGTGTAGGTGTTTGAAAAATGAAGCAAAGCGAAAATGACATTTTTCGCTTTGTGCCGGGCAGGACGCCCCAATGCCGCGAGCGCAGGGATGCGCAGGAGCGGCCGGGTTGAAAAAGCCCATGGAAGGGCTTTTTCAACAACCTACTAGCGCAGGAAATTAAACAACGAAAGATTCTGCACCTTTACAAAGGCCTGCTGCGCGGCCTGCAAGGCGGTGAGTTGCGCATTGAGACGGCTCGCGGCCTCGGCCAGGTCGAGATCCTGCACATTGGAGAGGGTCGTTTTAACCTGTAGCGTGTAGTCCTCGTTGATGTTGCTTTGGCTGTCGGCCGCATTGAGTCTGGAACCCACCTTGGCGCGCACCGCGAGGACGTTGCTCAAAGCCTGATCTATATCCACCAGGCTGCGGTTGACGGCATTATTCAGTTTGGCGACGGAGCTTCCGCCCACCGGGGCGGCCAGCGCGTCCGCAAGATTCTTGAGGGTGGTGAAAATATCCTGATTGGCGCTGGTGCTGATGGTGAAACGGTCGCCGTTATTCGGTACGCCGGTCACGCTGGTCACCACGCCGTTGAAGGCGATGTTCGAGCCGGACTGATAACTGCCGCTGGTCTGCACCGCCCCGGCGGAATTGGTTACCACGTAATCGGTGGCCGGGTTGTTGTAGGTGATGGTTCTGCTGGGCGTGGTCAGTCCGGTCAGCGCCGAGCCAAAATAGCCGGTGACCGTGTCGGTGTTTTCCGTTGCGCCGGTCAGGGTCTCCGTGACGGTGATGGCCGGGCCTCCGGGGACGGTGTTGACGAGGTAGAGTACGCCGCTGCCCACGTAAGCGCTCACGCCGGTTGTCCCGCTTTGGCCATTGATGTCGGCCGCCAATTGCACCTGGGTGCGGGAGCTGCCCTCGGCCCCGGTGTAGACCAGCGTGCCGTTGATGCGCAATTGATATTGCAGGGTGTCATTGGTGACAGTATCCACCAGCCCGATGGCGCCGCCGGTGGCGCTGGTTCTTTGTCCCAGCGCAACGGTATAGGTGTCGGGCGTAAATGCGCCGCTGACCGTACCGGTGTTGATGATACCTGAGCCGGTGTTGGCCAAATTGTCCTGGGTGGTAAACGTGCCGTTGCCGTTGCGTATCGCCTGGAACACGTCAGTCCCGGAATCACTTACCGCGAGTTGACGGTTCGGGCCGGTCTGGAGGTAGCGCTGCCCCTGATCCCCGTTGTACACATAACCGCCGGCGGCGGTCTGGCTGAAGGCTTGCGTCTGGCCTTTGTAGCCTGCGAACAGATATTCGCCACTGCTGTCGCTGGTGTTGGCGAGCGCCAATAAGTCTTCCAGCCGCTGGCGCACCTCCGCCGCGATCGCGGAACGTGAATCGTTGCCCAAGGTACTGTTGTTACCCTGTAGCGCCAGCTCCCGCACCCGTTGCAGCAGCTCGCCGACACCGGCGAGCGCCGTTTCCTCGACACTGAGCCGTCCCCGGGCCAGATCAATATTGGTTTGATATTGCCCGGTAACGGCAATGGCCTGGGTCAGCCCCAGCGCCTGCGCCGCGGCGGCCGGATCGTCCGCCGGGGTGAGGATGCGCCGCTGGGTGGCGATTTGTAGTTGCGTCTTGCTGAGCTGGACCTGCTGGGTGAGGAGTGAGTTCAGCCCTTGTTGACTGATCTGTGGGGTTGAAATACGCATGCTGTTATCTCCGCACGGCGTTGAGCAGGGTGTCGAACAAGGTGTTGGCGCTGGTAATGACTTGAGCGGCGGCCTGGTAGGCCTGCTGGAAACGTATCAGCTCCGCCGCCTCTTCATCCAGATTGACCCCGGACACGCTGTCGCGCGCGTCCGTCACCTGCCGCAACAGGCTCTCCTGCGCCTGGCGGGTGATATCGGCCTGATGGGTGGTGGCGCCGACCTGCGCGACACTTTGCCCATAAAGATCTTGATAGCTCGCGGTGCTCCCGGCGAGTGTCAGCTTGGCCTGCAGCCCTCCCAACAGCAGGGCGTTGCGGTTGTCGCCCACCCCATTGGCGTTGGGCTGGATGGTGAAAACGTCTCCGACCTTCGGCGCGCCGCTGATCTGTATCTGCCAACCGTTGTAGGCGATATTCGTGCCGCTGGTATAAGCGACCGGCGAAGGATCGGGCGCCACGCCGGTGACGTTGAAGGTGGTCGGCGGGTTGTTAAAGGTGATCGTTACATTCGTGAGCAGGGCCGGGTTCGAGGCATTCAGCACCTGTCCCGCGGAAACACTCGCGTCGCCGGTGTTGCTCAGCGATTTGCCGGCGCGGATCGGCGCCGCAGCGGCGATCTTGCGCGGGTCGCCGATCGCAACTCCAATATCACGCGCGCCGTTGCGGGTCGGTTGAACCAGGAAGCTGTCGCCCACCGCCATGACGCCGCCGCTCCAACTCACCGTTAAGCCGTCAACTGTCGGCAATGTCCCGGACACAGCCGCGGGCAACGCGGGCGTGAAGGTGGTGACCACGGTATTGTCGGACAGCCGCGTCAAGGTATAGTTTGCGTTACCTCCCCCATCGGCATTACGCTGCAAGCGGTAATCGCTGGCGGTTAAGGCGTTGACGTCGGTAATCGTCGCGCTCGCCGTAGCAGCGCCGCTGTTGGAGGAGCGCGCCAGCACCTGCGGCACGCCCGCGTTGAAAAACGCGGCGCCCAAGGCCCCATTCAAATCCTGACCCAATAAATGCTGGGTGTTGAAGGTGCTGGCCAGACCGTTGGCGAGTTGCCCGAGACTGTTTTGGGTGCTATCCAGCACCTGTTTTCTGAACTGAAGTGCGCCGCCCAGCGCCCCGCCCGTCAGGTTGTCCGAGATAATCACCGTCGAACTGCCGTTTTTATACGCCACCTCGAGGCGGGTTGGATCGAAGGGATTAGGCGCCGTGGTCAAGGTGTTGGCCTGGGCGCCCACTACCAGACTCTGGCCGCTGCCGATAAAGATGTTGACCGCGCCATCGTCTTGCGCAACCGCCGTAACGCCAACCTGCTCGGCAAGCTGCGCGATAAACGTGTCGCGCTTATCCAGCAAGTCATTGGGCGGCGCGCCCCCCGCGCCCTGAGCGGCGGAGATCTCGCTGTTGATCCTGGCGATACCCTGCGCCAGAGCGTTGATCTCGTTGGTGATCGTCTTGAGCTGAGTGTTTACGCCGCTGCCCAAATCGCTGAGTTGTTGGTTCAGATAATAAAATCGGTCTGCCAGCCCTTGGGCGTTGCTCAACAATACCTGGCGCGCGGGAATTGAGGACGGTTCATTCGCCACGCCTTGCACCGCATTGAAGAATTCCTGCATTGCAGGCGACAGGCCAGACTCCGCATCGGCGAGCAGGTTATCCACCCGAGAGGTATAACTGTAGAAACTTTGTAATTGACTGTTGGCCGCAGTGCTGGTGCGCAGTTGTGCGACGAGAAAACTGTCGTAGACACGTTGCACGGCTGTTACCTGCACACCGCTACCCAAATAGCCCGCACCCACGAATTGGGCCGGACGCGTGCCCAAGTCTACACGCTGCCGGCTATAACCCGGCGTATTCACATTAGAGATATTCTGGCCGGTAGTTGAGAGGCTGCGTTGGAAGGCCAACAGGCCCGACACGCCTATATTCAGTAAATCAGCCATGGCCTAGTCCTCACCGACCCAGGCAAAATGCAGCACGGATACGTTCATGATTATGGCCTGCCGTTCAATGACGTTATCGGCAGTTGTGCCGAGATCTTTAACTTATCAACCGCCCCACTCATCGTGTCGCTGTGCAGGATGCTGGTAATCTTCTGCGCATAACGCGGGTCGGTCGCGTAGCCTGCCGTTTGCAAACTCTGCACAAATGCCTGAGGATCGGCCGCCTGACGCAAGGCCGAGCCGTAGCGCGGGTTTTCGCGCAAGAAGGCCACATAGTCATCGAAGCTGGCCGCGTAAGAGTCATAGGCACGGAAGGCGTCGTTGCGCTTGACCGCGATGCCGTCCATGTATTCCAGCGTAGGCACGCTGACACGCCGCCCGTCCCAACTCGGATCGGCCTTGATATTAAAGAGGTTGTGACTGCTGGCGCCCGCCATACCGATCACCGACTGGCCCCAGCCGGTTTCCAGCGCCGCCTGCGCCAGTAACACCTGCGGCTGCACGCCCAGATCGCGCGCGGCCTTTTCGGCGTGCGGCCACAGCGCCTGGATGAAGTTCTCCGGCGTATCGAGATTGGCCACCGGATTAGTCGTCGCATCCTGTGACAAGGGGAACGACAGCGGCGCACTGGCGACTTGCTTCGGCCCGACAAAACTCGGCCGCAGTCCCGGCGCGGCAGGTTGCGAAAGCGGCGGTGACGTGCCGTTGAAGCGCCTTGCGGAAAACATATTTTCTGTCTTGAGAGTATCTGTATCGGATTGCGGCGCGCCACGGCCACCCAGTTGTTGCGGCATGGTGCTCGCCAAACCTATCCCGCTGCCGTTGGCCAGACTCAGCGAGAGCTGCTGGTCGAACATATCACGATAGGTATTCACCTGATCGCTGCCGAACAATTCATCACCGATGCTCGCCTCGCGCATGCTTTTTAGCATCATCTGAATAAACAGCGCCTCAAATTGTTTGGCGACGGTACGCTCGGCCTCGGGGGAATTACCGCGCGCCGCCGCCTTGAGGCGGGTCAGGCCTTGAAGATCGGTGTAGACACCGGTATCGGCTGGCGTGGTGGTCATAAGGCTTAAATTACGATCAACTCCGCATGCAATGCCCCGGCCTCTTTCAGCGCCTCAAGTATCGCCACCAGATCACCCGGCGCGATGGATGACTTGACAGGAAACTGGCGCGGATC
>CAYUAZ010000018.1:0-16543 GCA_964442865.1 uncultured Gammaproteobacteria bacterium | reverse complement strand
ACGTCGGCGGTAACGATGTGGATTTCCTTGCCGCCGAGACGTTTGTACACTTCGGCTGCCCATACGGCAGTGCCGCCCTTAGTGGGCAAAAAAAGCTCGGTGAGGACTAGCAGTCGCATTTCTTCGCCCAAAAAAATTCACCCTTTCAACATCGACAACACATCCCGCAGGCTGCGCCAGCCAGGGTTGCTCACGAGCGAAGGCAGGACAGCTCGCACCGCTGCACTGCGCTGTGCATTTTTTGCCAGTGCGCACGCCAGATTGTATCGCGCGCTTTGCATCCGCTGCTTGACTCCCAGTCGCACCGGTGAGGAGAAATTTTGCGCCAGGCGTTTGAGGTCGGTCAGCGTGCGCACATTTTCCTGCTGCGCAGCGACGGGGTTACGCCGCGTCGCGCTGCTGCCGTGGATAAGATACACACCAAGCGGCACACACACCACGCCGATACGGCGGCTTCCGGATACCAGGCGGATGAGGAAATGGACGTCCTCACATACCTAGTAGCCGAGGGGGTAGCCGCCTAGATCAAGAAATATACTGCGCGGCACGGAAAGCGTATGGGTATCGCCAAAATGATCCGCGACATAGGCCAGAATTTCATGTGCTTGATCCATGACCACACGCGCACTGCCTGCGGCCTTGGCAAGCATCATGCGTCCTGCGTCATGTTGCGCCATGGACGTGCCCAGCAAATTGCCGGCATCATCACGATACTCGTAATCCCCCGTCAAAAAATCGAGTGCGGCATCTTCCTGTATCCATTCCGCATGCAACCGCAGCCGATCGGGGTAGTACCAATCGTCGGCATCGAGAAAGGCAAGCCAATCGCCTGTGGCGATACGCGCGCCGTGGTTGCGCGCTGCGGAAACCCCCGCGTTGTCCTGTCGTACATAGCGCAGCTTTGCGCCGTAACGAGCGGCGACGTCGGCTGTCCCATCGGTCGAGCCGTCATCCGCCACGATGATTTCTTGCGCCGGATAGCTTTGAGCAAGCACGGAATCAACGGCACGCGCCAATGTGGCTGCACTGTTGTAAGCCGGAATGATGACGGAGAAGTGCGGCGCCATTTATGCCCCTAGCGCCTTACCCAGCATCCATATGGGCACGGCGAGGCCGCTTATCTTGGCCAGCTTGGCAAAACCGCGTATTTGTTCGATGCGCCGCAACCAGATTCGAATCCGCGGGATTGTTTTTGCTTCCACCAATGCCGGATTTTTTGTTCGCATCGCGTCCGCCAGCTCCAAACTGGCCATGAAGCGTATCTCCGGAAACGCGTGTTGCAACCGCTCCAAAGCAGCCTCCAAGACGCGCAGGCTTGTATCGCACTTCTCCGCCGCGCCAATGAAATTAAAACGATGCATTTCCACCAAACACGGCCTCCCAAGACGCGCATGCGCCTTGGCACCGTCCACCAACCGTTCCGGCGTATGCCCTAGCATCGGTTCGAAATAAACATCGCGCACCAGATAAATTTGCCCGCTATTACTCAGCTCACCGTTAACCATCAGTTTGTCCACGCCCCCGGGCGCGCCTGTCACCTCACGGCAGGTATAGCGGGCGCCGGGCGTGACAATGACGTCGATGCCCGCCCGAGCCCACACCACCTCCACCTCTTCAGTCCAGACGAAAGTCGTTGCCACGGCCACGCGTGGCCGCATATTGAAGCACGCGCTGAACAAACTGGTTTCCTCTGTGATGGCCGCGCGTAGTGCCTCACTAGCCAGTGCGCGCGAGGGCAGCACGCTCGCATCAGTCCATCGTGCCTGAAGCGGCGAGGGTAATGTTTCCGTGCCGGGAATACCGTCGCTTTGCAGCCAGTCGCGTACGCTCGCGTCTTTCACTGCTGCCTGCATGAGCGATTGCGGCCAATAATGTTCCATGCCGTGGAGATGCAAGGCAAACACGCCTTGTCGCACACCTGCCTCAATCGCTTCACACAACGGGGTATAACGCGGCTCCAACAAGTTGGCCGAAAAATACACAGTGCCGCCGGCATCGCGGATGCGCCGAGTATCGGCGGTAGCCAAAATAACGCCGAGGGTCACGACCGGCGCGCGGCCCATCTTGTCTTTAAAACGTGTCAATATTTCGCGTAGGTTCGCCAATGCTCTTGCTTGATCGAGCGGGCCGGCGCCCCAGTCATCGCTCTCGAAGATCACCACCGGGAAACGCAATACCGGCTCACGCCAACTACGACGCAAGTCTCTCGCATAAAAACCGAGCAGACCGCCCCAAACCAACAATAGAAAAAAAATAATGTAACCGAGCATGCCGATGCCTTATTGTGCGCTACATAAGTGAAGGCAGGCTTGCTTCAACAGTATTTTTTGGCGCGTACCGAAGTGATTGGCTATCATTTTTTAGGTAAACCTCCATCGCTTGAGTAGCCCATTGCACTCGCCACAGCGGCGACCTCGGGTAACACACGCTCAACTTTCTCACGGTTGCGGCCGTCCTGCCATTTGTCGAGCCGTATTTCGCCAAATGCGTCGTAGGGCGTTTCCAACACAATGCGGCACAACTCTTCCAGCCGTGCATCGAATTGCAGTTGGCAGGATTGGAAAATGGCGCGGAAGCCCGCGATGGGATCGCGCACCAGATCTTCATAAAAAACCTCCACCCATTGGTCCGCAGGGACTATTGCCTTGGCCGCCAGGATGGCCTCATTCATGGCGCGATACTGAAATGCGGCTACTTCTTCGACCGGCGCTTTGAGATATTGGCGCCAGCCCTCGGCCAGAAAAAAACACCACTTGGTATAGCGCCCGCCGTCCACTTCCACTCGCGCGGGAAGCGCATCCGACCAAGTGGAATATTTGCCTTCTTTGCCCCAACCTTCGATAAGCGAATTGATGTTATCTCCCGGGTTGCGCTTGATATAGACGAAAATAGCTTCGGGGAAAAGCGCCTGCAAATAAGGCACGCACAAGCCATTTTGATTGTTTTTATCGATCCAACGCGGGTTGCCACTCCAGGCGTAAAAATAGCGGGATGCCACCTCCCGATCCTTGGGCGTCGCATCTTGGGCTGAAAGCGCATGCGTGTCCCAATTTTTTTCCGCCAACGGGTGCAAGGTGACCCAAAAATCATGAGTCTCCCGATCCAGTGAACCCAACTCGGATGAAGCTGACAACGTCTTGTACAGCACGGTGGTGCCGGCGCGACTGCAGCCAATCACGAAGACCGGCCGGTCCGTTCCGGGGCGCGTAATATCCCACCATAGGCCCCGCAGGCCGCGCAGCGCTTGTTGCCCGTGATGGCGTAGGGTTTTATAGACTTTAAGCCAGAAATCTTTCAAATCCGGTATCCTTTTCACGCTTTCGATGTAGCCGGCACTCCCCCAATCGCATAAAATCCATAGCGGGGAATGCGGTTAAGATTATGGCAGATGTACACAAGGGAAATACACTCTAATGACTGGATTGCTTGGTTGGATAGGCGGCGCGGCAAATGTTGAGGCTGCCGCGACCTTGGATGCCATGACGCAGGCTGCGCGTGTCGAAACCCCGCTTAAGGTTGGCGCATCGAGCTCGCCGGTTGCGGTTGCGGCATGGCAAACTCACGACGCGGTGAGCGTGCATAGCGCAGGTAAGCTCATTGCGGCACTCGTAGGCCAAGCGCGCTGGGAAATCCCCGAATTGCAGCAGCAGGCCGAGCAAACCGGTTGGGCGGCGAGCGTCATCGAAGCCTATCGCACTTACGGCCCGAGCTTCCTGGAGCGTCTGCATGGGCCGTTCGCCCTGGCGCTGGCGGATACGCAGGATGAGGTCGCGTTGCTGGCGATTGATCGTCTGGGTATTCAGCCGCTCGCATTCGCCCAAACCGCGAAGGGGCTGGTGTTTGCTTCGGACGCGCGCGCAGTGGCGGCGCACCCTGGTGTCGATAATGCGCTCAGCCCCCAAGGGCTTTTCAATTACCTGTTCTTCCACATGGTGCCGAGCCCAGGTAGCATTTTTACCGGCGTGGAAAAGCTGCTTCCCGGTCAATGCGTCGTTTGGCGCCAAGGGCGGCTGGAGCGGAATTTTTACTGGCGCTTGGTTTATCGGGACGATGGCGGGGACACCCCTGGGGGAAAGGTTAGCCGCTTCAAATCGCTGCTGAGCGATGCGGTGCATACGGCGGCGGATACGCCGCAAGTGGGTGCATTCCTGTCCGGCGGCACGGATAGTTCGACCGTCACCGGCTTGCTCACGCAGAGTCTGGGAAGGCCCGCCGATACCTTCTCTATCGGATTCGATGCCGAAGGGTTCGATGAAATGGAGTACGCTCGCCTCGCATCGCGCCATTTCGGCACCCGGCCCCATGAATATTATTTGACGCCGGCGGATGTGGTGGCGGCGATTCCAAAGATTGCCGCCGCCTATGACGAGCCATTCGGCAACGCATCGGCAATACCCACTTATTACTGTGCCAAGCTCGCGCATGATGCGGGGATCAAGGTCATGCTGGCAGGGGATGGCGGGGATGAAATTTTTGGCGGCAACGCACGCTATGCCAAACAAAAAGTGTTTGAGCTTTACTGGCAACTGCCGGCTTGGGTGCGGCAAAGCTTGATCGAACCGCTGAGCGGCGTACTGCCAAGCGTAGGGCTGCTGCGCAAAGCCAAGAGCTATGTCGAACAGGCGCGCATTCCGCTGCCGGATCGGCTTGAAACTTACAACTTTCTGCGCCGCGAACCCTTGGATCAAATCCTGACGCCGGCTTTCCTGGCGCAGGTTCAGGCGAATCAGCCCGAAGCGCTGTTGCGCGAGGTTTACGACCGGACGGAATCGCATTCGTTTATTAACCGCATGTTGCACCTCGATATGAAATTCACGCTGGCCGATAACGATCTGCGCAAAGTGTCTCGCGCCTGCGAACTGGCGGGCGTGGCGGTGCGCTATCCCTTGCTGGATGAAGCGCTGGTGTCCTTCTCCGCCGAGCTCACGCCCGACGAAAAGGTGCGCGGGCAATATCTGCGTTACTTCTTCAAGAAAACGCTTGCCGATTTCCTGCCGCGCGAAATTATCAACAAAAGCAAGCATGGTTTCGGTTTGCCGTTCGGACTGTGGATGCAGACTCATCCCGAGTTGAGGGCGTTGGCGAACGACAGCCTCAGCGCGCTGCGCAGGCGCGGCATTGTTCAACCAGCGTACATTGACCGGCTGCTGGACCAGCACCGCAGCGGCCATGCATCCTATTATGGTGTGATGATCTGGGTGTTGATGATGTTGGAGCAGTGGCTCGCGCAAAATAGTCACGCTACCCTTGCCTGATTACACCCGTCTGCGCATACCGTTCGTTCCGCCGCGCTTATTTACTACCTCAACTTCGACGCGCGGCGTGGCATTAGCCTCTTTCAGCATAATCACCTTCGCCAGAATAATGATCATGAGGATGTGGTAGTAAAGGTCGAAGTAAGCCAGCCCCAGAAACGCGCCGGCCGCAAAATAGCCGATCATGCTCACCTGGCCCATCGCGGCCAGATCCGCCGCCCATCGCCTCGAAGGGTCGCGCTTGGCGTTTCTGATCACCCATGAACCAGTCAACCAGGTTAGCCAAGCCAGCAACAACCATAAGCCGAGCCCAACAAAACCATGCTCGCCGAGCACTTCAAAATAGACGCTGTGCACGTCGTGCACGACGTCCGGTTTAGGCGCATATATATGAAAGATCGGGGCTTGGAACATCTCGAAACCGCCGCCCGTCGGATTAGCCTTCGCCACATTCCACGCCGTCCACCAGGCATTGATCCGGCCTTGGGCTGATGTGTCCTGCCCAGGCGTCTTGATCGTTGACATCCGGTCATGCCATTCCTGAGGCATGACCATGGCCACGAGTCCGACAGCCGCGACGATCATGATGGCGGAAAAGAATTTATTACGGCTCTTCAACCAAAAGATCGTCCCCATCGCTGCCGCCCCCACTAGCGCCCCCCGCGATTGGCTACCGATGGCAGCCAAAGTAGTCAGAATCATGGCCCCGCCCAACCCCAGTTGCAGCCACTTACGTTTCTCATTCAACTGCAAATAGCGCATCAGCGGAACAGTCATCAGCAACGCCAGGGCGAGCTCATTATTACCTGCGATAAACGATCCTTCCGGACCCTGGACGCGATACACCCCGCCCTTCAGTATCGTGAATATGCCGCCTTTTATGCCATAGAAGCCTAGAGACAATGCGATGATCCAAACCAAGCCGTGCAGCCGTTCACGGTTGGTAATAACCAAGGGCGTGAGAAAAATCATGATTTGGATTTTTATCACTTTCTCCAGTTGATCCCATGCAAGAGTAGAGAAAAAGGCAAAATACGTCGTCACCACCATCCACAAAATAAACAAGGCGAGAACCGTCATCTCGCGTGTCCAGGGCATGCGCTTGGGCTCTTTGGAAAATAAGACACCAAGGAGTGTCGTAACGGCAACGATATAAGCAAACGGCATGGTGCTGGCAAAACCCCAGGCCAGGCGGTGGGGGTTCATATAGCTCAGCCAGGAATAGAGATAGAGGCCGATGTGGGGTCGTGAGAAAGCAAAAGGCAAAATGCCGAAAACAACTGCGGTAACAAATAGGTCTCTCATTCGATACTTCCTGTCTTGGATGGCGCCATAAACCAATTCACTCGGGTTTTCAACTCAAGTTTGCGCAACATACCTGCTCGTAATTTCTGCTCTACCAATTGCTCATGGCGCAGGCCGCGGTCTTTCACTTGGTAGAGGCGGCCCTTATGTGATTGTGGTTGACCGAATCGTTCGCCTTGCGCCAAGCGGTCCATGAGTTCGGCGTAGACCGCCGCGCTTTCCCTGACGCCGCGCCAAAACAAAGTGAGCTCATCGTCATCTGCTTGAACCGCGGGACGGATGTGCGCAATGAGCTTACCCGTATCGATGCCGGCATTGATGTAATGCAAAGTGCAACCGATTTTCTCCGGCTCGCCATTGTATAGCGCCCAAAAAGTGCAATCGGCGCCGCGGTATTCCGGCGATAGACCGCCATGGAGGTTGATTATTTCGATTCTTCCCATTTCAAGCAAGGCGCCGCGAATCAAGGAAGTGCCAAACACCGCAATCACATCCGGCCGCAGGTTCTGTGCCAGCCTCACTACATCGGAGTGATTGATATGCGGCGCCTCCACCAGCAAGTCCGGCCTGGCAAGGAACGGGGTCCGGCTGCCGAAGAAATATTTTGCTTCGCCGCCTCCGGCATAACGCCCGCGATCCCTCAACCAACGCCAGCCTTTGCGCCAGAGATTGACTGGATTGAGCAGGCGCCGTAATTTTTTACCGTTCCACTGGCTCCCGATTTCCTGCACGATCGCAAGCACATCGGCTGCTTCGCATAAGGCATTCGCCACGTATAAATGGCGCGGGCTACGCCCGCAAAGCAGCAGCACGCGCAGCTTAGCCATGAGCGGCCACCTGCAGTAGCGGCGGAATGGCTACATCCGCCATATCCATCATCAGGGCATCGGCAAAAAATTTGGCCGCCCAATTGGGGTATTCAAAGCGAGCATAGGCGCCCCATATCGGCAAGGAACCGGCGATCCCACCGCGCACCGCATCATCCGCATCATCCAGGCGCTGGGTGGATTTCAGATACGCCAGCGCGGCGCGCGCCGGTATGCGCAAGCTGTCATCGCCGATAATCTGCGCAAGCCGCGTCCAGTTCAAGCTCATCTGCGCGACGCCGGTGAGGCAGCAGTAGCCGGCGCCGGCGGTCCAGCCGTCACGATAGGTTCCCGCCAGCCAGCCATCCTGGCGCTGCACTGCCGCTAGTTCACGGGCGGCCCTGAGAGCAGCGGTAAGATAGCGATCTTCCTTCAGCAACACGCCAGACTCGAATAAACCGCGAATCGCATACGCGATGGTATGCGTGAACGGCGCGCGCCCCGGCACAAAGGCATTGGCCGCGAACCAGCCGCTTTCCGTCTGCTGTGTCAGCGCCCAATCCAGGTTGCGGCGCGCGGACTCAACCAAGGCACTTTCTCCCGCCAACAATCCGGTGGCGAGCAACGGCCAGGTGGCGCGCGTGTTATATACGTGCGGCGTATCGTTGTGCTCGAACTTGCGCCAGCAACCGTCCGCATCTTGTTGCGCGGCGAGCCAGTGTCCGGCGCGCACCGCCGCCGCCAAACATTCAGGGCGATTAAGCTGAGTGTAGCCTGCGATCATGCCGTGCATAATCTGGCCGGTATTAAAAATCACCGGCCGGCTACCGGGCTCGGCAAAATGCCCGGGGAAAGCCCCATCTTGTTGCTGAATGGAAAGCTCCCAATCAATCATGCGCTGGGCGCGCGGCGCCAATTCCGGCCGGTCGAGGATTTTTGCCGCAGCCAAAAAAGTCTCGATGATGTAGCCGGTGGTCTCGGGATAGCTCGGCAGCCAACCATCCTCAAAACTCCAACCGGCGGCCACGCCGCCCGCATCCGATTGGCCCTCGCGCACATCCTGCGCGCGGCATAACCAGTCGATGGCGCCAGTAAGATGCGCTCCGTGCGGCCGCTGCTCCTGTGCCGCCGGTCGCACCAGATCGTCCAGGATGAGACGAAGGTGGCCTGGCCGCCAGGGTTTATAGCGGAAGGGTAGGCTTAACAGCGTCGCAAGATTCATCCCGGCCCCCTCAGTTCGCGGCGCCGACCGATGTAGCGATGCCCAGTCCACCGGCAAGGGGCACATGGCTGACGACATAGCGATGCTTACCGGATGCCTCCGGCGCGATGTCGTCCACGAGTTGGATTCGGATATTCACATCTTCCCCCATACGTGCTTTCAGTCCCATCTCGATCTTGCGTAGCGACTCTTCGCGCCAGCTCATGTTCTGCACAACCAGCACTTCCACATCGCGCAGCGCGTGCTGTATCAGCTTGAACTCGGCCACGCCTTCCACGGCGCGCAGCACATAAATTCCAGCCAGCGCGTGCATAATGGCGCCGTCGCTTTTTACCAGAAAATCAGTGCTGCGGCCCACCACTTCGGCGATGACATGCAGGCCCCGTCCATCGCGGCACGGCTCTTCGCTCATCCGCACCATGTCGCCGGTGCGATAACGAATGAAGGGCTGAGCCTCGGAACATAACCCGCTCATGACCGCCTCGCCCACCTCTCCCGGCTTGACCGGATGACCTTGAGGGTCGAGCACCTCCAGCAAAATGCTTTCGCTGATCAGCAGCATTTGTCCCCGCGGTGTCTCGTGGGCGGTGAAGCCGATGTCGCGGCTGCCAAACTCATTGGCCACCGGCACGCCAAACACTTCCTGGATAAGCGCGCGCTGGTGGGGGAACAGCGGCTCGCCCGTGGTGCACACCACCCGCAGCTTGGGTAACGTGAAGCGCGCACCCCGCTCCTTCGCATGCGCAGCCAGCAAGGCCACCGAACTGGCATACCCGTAGAGACACCGCGGTTGCCAAGACTGAATTGCCTGGACGTAAGAGTCCATCTGCACAGGCGACATATCGAATGCGTTCAACACCATCTGATTCACCAAACGATCGCGCAAGGTTTTGATGCGATCCGTTTTATTGAGCTCGACCGGCGCGCCCCACAAATACACTTCCCGCTCACCCGGCTCCACGCCCCACCAACGACGGGCGCGCATCCTGCCCGCCGCATCGGAAGCCTGACGCGGCCGGCCGTAATAAAAAATCAAGGGCTTGCCGCTCGACCCGCCCGTGTTATAGCGAAACATTCCACCCGGTGCGTCACGCCAAACCAACTGATCGCGATTGGCAGCCGCATCGGCTTTGTCCATGGTGGGCAGTTTTCGGAAGTCGGCAAGCGCGAGCGGGCGCAAGAGGTCGAGTCCGGCTGCTTGAATGCGCGCCGCATGCCAAGGGCAATGTTTTGTCGCCACGCCCAGCAGCACTTGCAGTTTTTGCAACTGAAGCTGCTCTATTTCTGAACGCGATAGCCATTGTGAGCCGTCCAGTTCACGCAAATAAGTAAACGTCGGGCGCCGCAGCAGTTGCTCTTGTAAACGGTAGATCGCGCCACCCATCAAGGCGTTTATCGACAATTTTCTCACTTTCTTTCCGCAGCGGTTTGCGCTGTTTCGATAGCGCACAATTGCCCATACACGCCGAACAAGCGCTCGCGCACACATTGCCAGGTATATTGTTGGACGCTTGCCAAGCCTGCTTCGGACAAGCGCCGCGCAAGATCCGGCGCGGTCAACACTTGTATCAAGGCTTGCGCCATGGCCTGTGGATCGCGCGGCGGAAACAGCAGCGCGGTGCGCCCGTCCTCCACCAGAAAAGGAACCCCGCCCACATTGGTGCTGACGATGGGCACACCGCTGGCCAACGCCTCCAGGACGGAAATGGGCATGTTATCGGCAAGACTTGGATTGATCATCACATCCGCCGAACGATAGAGCGCGGGCATGTGTTCATTTTCCACCCGCCCGGTGAAATGCACTGCAGCATCGAGGTTCAAAGCGCGTGCCAAGCCTTCCAGCGCGGCGCGCTCGGGTCCGGAGCCCGCAATGGTCAGCCGTGCGTTCGGCAATTGATTTTTAACGATGCGAAATGCGCGCAATGCGGTCGTGTTGTCATAAATCGGTTCGAGGTTGCGCGCGACCAGGATATGCGGTCCAGGGGCATCATCTGAAGAGGGTTGCCTTGGAGAAAACCGCGATAGATTAATCACATTCGGCACGACAGTTGCCGTGATACCAAAGCGGCCAAACACTTCCTGGAGAAAACCGGACGGCACCATCAATATATCCGTTCGCGCCAAGCTTGGCTTCACCCAGCGCAGGGTGCGGGCAAGAAAATCTTCCGCTTCTCCGCCCCGATAGTTAACGACAACAGGGATTTTTTTAATCTTTGCGATCCAGATGGCCGGCGCAGCGAATAAATGCCAGGACCAACCCGAGTTGGCCATGACGTGAAACAAATCGGCGCGGCCCGCTGCGTGCCATAAATGAAAAAAATACGGCAGCAAGCGAAATACGGCGCGCAGTCCTTTGATGCGTCCGACCCAGTTCGGCCGGTAGGGCGCGTTCACTTGCACCAGCTCCACGCTGACGCCTTCTTGCGCCAGCAGTCCGGCCAATTGCCGGGTTTGATTGGCCATGCCGCCCGAGGGCGGCGGCAGGGGGCCGATGAGGGCGACTTTTAAGCCTTGAACTCGCATCTCTGCTTACCCCGCCGCCTTGTCGGCCAAGCGATTGTAGATGTCTTGGTAACGCGCGACAGAGGCCTTCCAGTTGCGTTCGGTCTCTACAAATTGGCGCGCGGCGGATTTGAGAGCGGGCCAGCATTCGGGGTGTTGAATCAGGTCAAGTACCTTCGCTGCGAGGTCGTTAGGATCATTAGACTTAAACAAGACACCGGTTTCTCCTGCACGAATGAGCTCGCGGTGGCCGCCCACGTCGGACGCGGCGATCAGACGTCCTTGCGCCATCGCCTCCAGGGGTTTAAGCGGGGTGACGAGATCGGTAAGGCGCATGGAGAGACGCGGGTAAACCAACACATCTATCAGATCATAGTAGCGTTGCACATCGTTATGCGGCACACGCCCGGTAAAGATTACTTTATCTTGCACGCCCAATTCCGTAGCCAATTGTATTAGCGCCGCTTCTTGCGGCCCGCCGCCTACCAGCAGGATACGTATATCCGCCCTGTGCCTTAGCATTTGCGGCAAGGCCCGCAGTAATACCGCAAGCCCTTCGTAGGCGTAGAAGGAACCTATGAATCCCAAAACCAGGTTATCGCCTAAGCCCAACGCGTATGCGAGTGCAAGATCAGCAGTGGCGCCAGCGGAAAATTTCTCGATATCCACGGCATTGGGAATCACCGTCACCTTGTGTTCCGCTATGCCGCGCGCGACGATATCGCGGCGCAGGCCCTCGCAGATGGTGGTCACGGCGTCCACCCGTTTAAGCGCATAGGTCTCCATCGCGCGTGTCAGCCGGTAGCGCAGCCCCCCTTCCCTACTTGTGCCGTGATCCACGGCGGCGTCTTCCCAGAAGGCTCTAACTTCATACACCACGGGGATATTCAAACGGCGCGCCACCCTGAGCGCCGGGATGGCGTTCAACACCGGCGAATGGGCGTGCAGCACATGCGGCTTGACGCGGCGCGCCACCTGCTCCAGCCGGCGAGTGGTCTCATCCATAAGCGTAATTTCCCTCAAACCGGGCAGCCCGGTAATTATCCCTTTAGCCGGCGGGGCGGTGCGGTAAAAGTGCCAGCCATCCACCTCTTCTTCCATCATGTCGCAATCTATTTGCTTGGGGCCGGTGAGGTGAAATGTCTCCCATCCCAGCGCCCGCTGCTGTTCGAGAATCGAAAGCGTGCGGAAGGTGTAACCGCTGTGCAGAGGAATCGAATGGTCAAGGATATGCAAAATACGCATGGGTCAGCCGCCGATCTTCAGTGCGGGCGCGGCCTGCACGCCCATGACGTTGCGCAGGAATGATTCGAACATCAACAATGACCAAAGCGGCGCACTATAATCACGCACCCCCGACTGGTGCTGTTCAACCATCTGGCACAGAAAGCTCGGATTAAACAAACCCGTGTCTGCCAAGGTCGCACCCAGTACACTGTCACGCACCTTTTGCCTTAGGGTACCTCGAAACCAGCTTGCCAGAGGTACGGCAAAGCCCATTTTTTTCCGATATAGAATTTCGTTTGGCAAATAGGGCTCCAGCGACTTTTTGAGCAGATACTTTCCCTCACCGCCGCGCAGTTTGAGTGCGGGAGATAAGCTGGCCAGCCATTCCATCAACGGGTGGTCCAGCAAGGGCTCGCGCACCTCGAGGGCGTGCGCCATGCTGGCGCGGTCCACCTTGGTCAGAATATCGCCGACCAGGTAGGTCTTCATGTCCAGGTATTGTACGAAAGATAACGGCTCATCCATGGGCGCGTTTACAGCATGTCCGCGTAACACTTCAAGGGCAGTATAACCTTGCAGGCCGGTGCGAAACTTGGCGCTGAATAATTTGCGCCGCATCTCGTCGCTCATGATGGAAACGCTGTGAAAATAACCCGCCGTCGAATCGCGCGCCAACGCCTCAAGTGTGGACTTGGCGCGGAACACCTTCGGCGCCCAGTCCGCCTTCGGATACAGCCTGCCCAGCGCGCCGAATAGCGGCCGCCGCAAGGCCAGCGGCAGCAAACTCCGCATCCGCTCCTCGTAGAGGTGATAGCGGTAACGCCGGTAACCGGCAAAATTTTCATCGCCGCCATCTCCCGACAGCGCCACCGTGACTGTTTTGCGCGCCAGTTCGCAGACGCGGTAGGTCGGGATGGCGGAACTATCGGCATAGGGTTCGTCATACAGTGTAGCGAGCTTATCCACCAGATCGAAGTCGTCTTTACCTACCTGTTCGACACGATGGCGGGTGTGGTAACGATCCGCCACCTGTTGCGCATAAATCGCCTCATTAAACGCCGGGTCGCCAAAGGAGATCGAGCAGGTGTTGACCGGCTCCGTCGAAAGCCCCGCCATCATCGCCACTACCGCGCTCGAATCCACTCCACCGGAAAGAAAGGCGCCCAACGGGACTTCCGAGATTAAACGGATTTTAACGGCCTCACGCAATCTGACTATCAGCTCTTCGCGCGCGTCTTGCTCCGAGATGGCGGGGCCGGGCTTGAACGATATATCCCAATACTGCTTGGGCTGCGGGAAAGACTCGCCGCGCCGCACAGTGAGCGTGTGGCCCGGAGAGAGTTTCAGCGCGTGCTTAAATATCGTGCGCGGTTCGGGGACGTAGCCATATGAGAAATAGTCCTCAATGGCAAAGGGATCCAGCTCGCGCTGCAAGCCGGGATGAACCAGCAGGGATTTGAGTTCCGATCCAAACAGGAAGGTGCCGTCTGGGAGCATTGCATAGTACAGCGGCTTCACGCCCAGCCGGTCGCGGGCAAGAAAAAGAGTCTCCGTGTTGCGATCCCACAGCCCGAAGGCGAACATTCCGCGGAAGCGCTGCACACAGGCCTCGCCCCACTGTTCCCAGGCATGGACGATGACTTCGGTATCGCAGTGCGTGCGAAAGATGTGACCGAGTTTTTTTAATTCCTCCATCAAGTCCGGGAAGTTATAGATCTCCCCGTTGAATACCACCACCACGCTGCCGTCTTCATTGAACAGCGGTTGCTGCCCGCTGGAGAGATCAATAATCGAGAGCCGCCGGTGTCCCAAGCCCAAACCGGGTTCGAAATGCACGCCACCTTCGTCCGGCCCGCGATGAAACTGCGACTGATTCATCCGCTCCAGTAACGGGCGATTCATCTCGCGCGGCGCGCGTATATCAAATAGACCGACTATGCCGCACATGGTTGAATTTTCGTTTTCATTGTTTGTTTGTTATTGAGGGGTTGAAATCCCCCCTTATCCTCTCCCCAACGCTGCGTCATACACACCCAGGTATGCGCGCACCATCGCCGCCATCGAAAATTGCGCCTCGATTTTGGCCCGCCCCGCCGCGCCGTGGGCGCGGACGCGTGCACTATCTTTGTAGTACGTTAGCAAGGCTTGTGCCATTGCCTCCGGATCGGCGGACGGCACCAGCGTGCCGGTCACGCCCGCATCCACCAGCTCGCCGTTCCCGCCGACGGCGGTCGCCACCACCGGCAAGCCGCACGCCATCGCTTCCAGGATAGTGTTGGATATGCCCTCGCCCAGCGACGATATTGCGAATACGTCGAATTGGCTCATGAGCTGCGCCACATCGTTGCGGCTGCCGGGCAACCAGGCGAGTTGCTCAGCATGGGCCTGCTTGAGCAAGGCCAGGCAGGCCGCGCGCGCCGCACCCTCGCCCAGAATAACCAGCCGCGCCCGAGCGCGGGCTTGCGGGGCCAGTTCGAGCAAGCGCAGGAAAGCGCGCGTCAGTCCCGGATAGTCTTTCACCTCCGCCATGCGCCCCACCGCGCCGATCACAAAGCCATCCGGCGGGCAAAATCCGGGGGGGCCAAAATCCGCTCTCGGCGCGGGGCGTGGCGTGAATTTGACACTGTCGACGCCGTTGTAGATTTGGGTGATGCGCGCCGGATTCGCGTGCACTGCATCGATCAACCAGTGCTCCAGATCCTTACTCACTGGAATGTAGTGTTTCACCAGCGGCCGGATTCCCCGCCGCAGCAAATTGTATTTGCGACTCTTGCCCTGCAAGTCAAACACGTCCCGCCCGTGCTCGCCGTGAATTCTGGGGCCCACACCCGCCAGGGCCGCCACGAACTGACCTTCCAGGGCGGACAGGTTGCGCGTGTGCACAATGTCCGGCCGCAATTGCCGCAACAAGCTCCACAACCGCCGGTAAAGCCCCAGATCATGTCCCGGCTGCTTGCCCAGGGCGTAAAACCGCACATCATCGCGCTCGATGCGCTTGCGAAAATCGGTGTACCCATCCAGACACACCACCGCGTGCCGATAGCGGTCCGTAGGCATGTGATTGATCAGGTTCACCAAGCCATTTTCCAGCCCGCCTACGTCGAAGTGGTGAATCACATGCGCGATAAGCGGGGCTTGGCGCATATCCTTCGGCTTCGGTGAGTCGCAGCGGCACGGAGTGCCGGAGCTACTGACGCGATACATCCTTGAGGCTCGCTTCCATGCTCGGCAGCATGTCGTTGAGAAAGGCTTGCAGCACGGGCGCGGCCTCTTGCGGTTGTTCGTCATACGGCGCGGCGATAATGATAGCGGCGCCCTCGCCCCGCCCGCCGAATAGTCTGGTCTTGGCGAGCAGCAGTTTGGCCAGGTAAGGATTAACGGTATCCTGCTCCTGAATCCGGTTCCAGTTCCACACCAGCAGACGCTGTTCAGGGGAGCGCAACCGGGTCTGCACCACGCTCTCCTGCCGGCCGGCCAGCACGACGCTGCGATAACCTTCGCCAACGTTGATCCACACCGGGTGTTTCTGCCGCACCATGACGTTGGTCGAGGTAATCAGCTCCGCGCCCTGCCGCTGGGTCCGGTAATAGCCCAGATAGACGCTCACGGTCCGATCGCCTTTACGGTACGTCTGCATGACGGAGGCGTCCGGATGGGCGTACTCCGGTTGCCAGTCCGAAAGCGGCGCGCTCTGTGCCTCCCAGCCTGCCGCCGGGGCGGGGGCAAGAATGCGCAGGCCCGCGGTGGAGATCGGGCTGCTCTCCAGATAGGCCGCGTAACCCGGCCACAGCGCAGAAATCGCCATGGCGAAGGCCGCCACAATCACCATGCCCCGCAACGGGACAGGCTTGTCGAATTCCTGCGGGGGAACGGATCTTTCGAGGGTGCCTATCTCCTTGGTCGCTCCCGGCATCCTGCCTCCCGCGACACTAGCACGTCCCTGTGCGTCGTCGTCTTCACGCCAGAACGAGCCGATCCAGAACAACAGCAGCATGACCAGACCGAAAAACACCCAGCCGTAAAGGTAGTGATCTACACCCAGCGCCAGCTTCATGTCGCTCAGGTGGGCGATCATCACGATCATGTAGGCGCGCAGTCCGTTGGCGATAATCGGCACGACCACCGACAGGATCACAAACACTAAACGCCCCCACGGCGTACGGTAGGTGAGGTAGGCGTACAGGGAACCCAGCTTCAACGACGCAATAAGATAACGCAGGCCGCTA
>CAYUAZ010000017.1:7938-16592 GCA_964442865.1 uncultured Gammaproteobacteria bacterium | reverse complement strand
CAGTTGCCAAGCTTGCTCCAAGGTAAGCGACTCGGCTGCTGCAGAGGCGGCATAAAAGACTGTACCGATCAATAACAGACCAACACGACGTACCAATTCAATTAGGAAAACAAAAACGTAACTCAGCGGTATCGGCCGCCTGTAGCGGCCACTCGCACATAAAGTGCTGAGATAAACCATGGGATACTCCTGTTCTTCGGAGAGAACGGGCTCGCTTGCAACGAGCGCGCACTCCGGGATTAATCAAAAATGACTGATTAAACCTAAGAAAGGAGTTGAGGGGGGCGAAACTGAGACTCGGAGGAGGAAGATAAAAGGAAAGATGCTGTTAGGGGAAAAGGCAAGCTTGACCCGTCTATGGACAGATTGAAGCCTTGCATAACTTGCCCTGCAACATGACTGCAAAAATGGCAGCCATGGTTACATGTATTATTTGCATGACCAGGAGTTGTGTCTGAATCAACGCCCCCTGATACCAGAGACGAAATATTCGTCTGCGGTTGCTTGGAACCAAGGTCTCCCCAGATTTCCGGATTAAATGCCCAAGCGCTTGCGTTGATCAATAAGGTGATCACTAACGAGTAAGCGATTTGAGGTATCAATCTACGCACAAGGGTCATGATAAAGGGGGCTGCGCCGATTGTCTAGTCATTCCTATGAACCAAAAATTCACAAAAAGTTGCCTAAACAGCATTAAAAACATCCGGCGCCCTCGCCATGGGACGTATCCGAAATTCTGTGTGTGAGGTCGGTGTGTTCACGGTATCAGTTTAATGCAGCCGTGAACCGTTCGCCAAACAGGATGGCGAATTGATTGGCCGCCTCCTTCCATGTTCGTGGTGGCATTTTCCAGTCTTTTACGATATTGCGCAAGGCCAGATACAGCAGCTTGGTGGCGGCCTCATCGTTGGGGAAGTGTCCCCGGTTCTTCACGATCTTGCGTAGCCGCATGTGCAGGCTCTCGATAGCGTTGGTGGTGTAGATGATCTTGCGCACCTGTGGCGGATAGGCGAAGAACGGAATCACCTGCGCCCATTGCCGTCGCCAGGCGGCCGCGATGGGCGGGCATTTCTTGCCCCATGCGCCTTGCTCAAATTCGGTCAGGGCCGCTTCAGCCGCATCGGCATGGGCGGCCTGGTAGATGGCTTTCAGTTCAGCGGCTACGCTCTTGCGATCCTTCCAGCCCACGTAATTGAGCGAGGCACGGATCAGATGCACGATGCAGGTCTGAATCTGAGTGTGCGGAAACACCGCCTCGATGGCCTCCGGGAAGCCGCGCAGCCCATCCACCACGGCGATCAGGATATCAGCCACGCCGCGCTGCTTGAGATCGTTGAACACCTTGAGCCAGAACTTGGCGCCCTCGGTCTGCTCGATCCACAGTCCCAGCACATCCTTGCGCCCTGAGGCATCGATGCCCAACGCCAGATAGACCGCCTTATTTCTGACCGTGCCTTCGTCGCGTATCTTCAGGCGCAAGGCATCGAAATAGACGATGGGGTACACGGCGTCGAGCGGCCTGGCCTGCCATTCGGCCACCTCGACCATGACTTCGTCGGTGATGGTAGAGATCAGATCGGGGGAGACGTCTAGCCCGTACAGCTCGGTCAGGTGCCCCTGTATCTCGCGCACCGTCATGCCCCGCGCGTACAGGCCGATCACATGGTCGTCAAATCCGGGCAGGCGCCGCTGGTATTTGGCCACCAGGTGTGGCTCGAAGGTGGCCAGCCGGTCGCGGGGGATGTTGAGGTCGAGGGCGCCACTGGGCGTCAGAACGGTCTTGGGGCTGCTGCCGTTGCGGTGGTTGCCAGCCCCTTCGTCCAGGTCTTCACTCGCCAGATGGTGGGTGAGTTCGGCAGCCAGCATGCGCTCGGCCAACTGCTTCTTGAGCTGCCCGATCAGGCCGGATTCGCCCAGCAGGTTCTCGACGTCCTTGCCGCTGGCTTGGGCTAAGAGTTGGTCAAGCAGCTCGTTGGAAAACGGGCCCGTGGGTTTGCGCTTGCGCGACTTCTTCGTTGCTTCGGTCATTCATCGCTCCTTTCGTTAGCATGATATGACCTCTACACACAAAAATCAGGATAGGCTCTCGCCATGAAAAACAATAACGCCACCTGCATACTGCGCCGATCACAAAGAGCGCTGGCTATATCCGTCAAAATAGCTCGCAATACGCCGCTCCGGCACCGGTGCTGAAATATTTTCGTAAACCGCTTGTAGTAATCCTGCCACATTGCTACGCGATACTGCACGCCTTACCCATCAATTAGGAGGATAATCATGAAGCCGGATTCGCGTCGCACGCTCTTGTTGAAAAGAGTTACTCTGTATGTATCCTTGGCGCTTGCCGGTTCAAGCGCACTCGCCGCCGAAAATGCGGCGCAATGGTTTTCGGATGGACAGCAGGCGCTGGCGGATGCCAAGCACCTGCAATCCGACAAAAAACGTGCCAAGAGTGTCATCCTGTTTATCGGCGACGGTATGGGGATTTCGACCGTTACGGCGGCGCGGATTCTCGAAGGCCAGCTACGCGGCCAGCCCGGGGAAGAAAATTCACTGAGCTTCGAAAAACTGCCCTATCTCGCGCTCTCCAAAACCTACAGCGTTAACCAGCAAACGCCCGATTCGGCGCCGACCATGACCGCCATGGTGACAGGCGTAAAGACCGAAGACGGCATCCTGTCAGTGAACCAGAACGTGGTGCGCGGCGATTATAAAACCGTCGCCGGCAACGAACTCAAGACCATCCTCGAACAGGCCGAGCAAAAAGGGCTGTCTACCGGTGTCGTGACGACGGCACGCGTCACCCACGCCACCCCGGCCGCGACCTATGCCCATAGCCCCGAGCGCAACTGGGAAGGCGATACCGAATTGTCTGCCGACGCGGCTGCAGCCGGCTTCCCGGACATCGCGCGCCAGTTGGTCGAGTTTTCCTATGGTGATGGCCTCGAAGTCGCACTCGGCGGCGGACGCCGTTATTTCCTGCCGAATACCACGCCGGACCCCGAGCTCGTTGGCAAAAAAGGTAGCCGCAAGGACGGCCGCGATCTGGCTGCAGAGTGGGTGAGCAAGCATCCCAACGCTGCTTACGTCTGGAATAAAGCGCAATTCGATGCAATCGATCCAACCAGAACCAAAAACTTGCTTGGGCTGTTCAATGCTTCACATATGGAATACGAACACGATCGCCCGGCGGATGTCGGCGGCGAGCCTTCGCTTGCCGAAATGACCTCCAAGGCCATCGATATGCTGTCGCAGAACGAAAAAGGATATTTCCTGATGGTCGAAAGCGGACGCATAGACCACGGCCATCACGCCAGCAACGCGTTCCGTGCGCTGACGGACACCATTGCCTACTCGGAAGCGGTCAAGACCGCGCTGAGCAAAGTGGACTTGAGCGATACCCTGATCGTCGTCAGTGCAGATCACAGCCACGTCATGACCATCGCCGGGTATCCCACTCGCGGCAATCCGATCCTCGGCAAGGTCAAAGGGAACGACAAGCAAGGCAATCCGTCCGCTACCTTCAGCAAGGACATGCTGGGCCTGCCGTACACCACGATCAGCTACGCCAATGGGCCGGGCTACACGGGCGCATCGGACAAACAGACGGAAGGTGCAAAATCTTATCCTCACTTTCCATCCAAATACAGCGGCATCACCCAGGGTCGTCCCGATCTGACAGCGGTCGACACAACTGAACCGGGTTATCTGCAGGAGGCCACGGTTCCGCTTAGCAGTGAAACGCATGCGGGCGAGGATGTCGCGATTTATGCGGGCGGGCCCGGCGCTCAGTGGTTCCACGGCGTGCAGGAACAGAACTATATTTACCACGTCATGGCGGGAGCGCTTAAGCTGGACAACGGCAAGCATGATCGTGACGACGACTGAGTGAGTCCGTTAACCGGCGCGGGCAATGCCCGCGCCGGTTCTCTTTCAGGAACAAGCCGATGAAATTCAAAGCATTGCTGGTAGTGCTGGTTTATGTTTTTTGCGGACAAGCCATCGCACGCGCCCTTGAGGAAAACGCACCGATTCGCTCCGACGTGATCGCGGTATTCGAGTCTAAAATCATAGTCGCCGGCCGGCCGCAGGTCACCGAGTGGACACTGCGGCGCATGGCGCATCGCGTGGAGATACAGGAGCGCAGAAACGGCACCGGAGAGATATGGAGCCGGGATGAAAAAGGCAATATCTCTTTTGAGCGTGTGTTTCACAAACAGCGCCGAGTACTCGATTACTCGGCTGCCGACCTTCGCTCGCTGGATAACTATCCGGAATGGGATAAAATCGCGGAGGTGATTGATGCACAACTGCTCGGCGGCGCCCTTAAACATGTGGGGACGACGCGCGTTATGGACAAAACGGCGGAGCGCTATCGCGGCCGCTTGGGGAACACGAGCATGGAAGTGATATGGCTGCCGCAAGATCGGCTTCCGTACAAAGTGAAGCAATCGGGCCCGAATCAGCAGACGGAGATCAAACTAAAACGGCTGTCTGCGGTCACGCCCGCCTCCTCCGCCGAAGACTCAACCGCCTCGTATACGCGACTGGACTATGCCGATCTCGGCGATGACCCGTCCGACCCGTTTTTCAAGCGCTTATCCGAGGCTGCTGAACACCAGCATTGAACGGTGCACAGGAATTTGTTTAACTCAATAAGGTAAGCCCCGGCTCCGCCGGGGGGCTTCCCCAGATTTGACCTCGACGGTACAAAAACCAGCAGCCTTTGAATTTTCCTTGTGTGGGGTTATCATGCACCCATGTAAGATAGGCAAGTCAAGAAATTATTGGATGGGAATTTTATTTAAGGGAATAACGATTTCTAATTAATTTATAATCGGTCTGGAGGAAAAATAATGAAGTTAAAGAATCGTGCCGTAATTACAGCAGTGCTGGTCTTGGCGCCTTGGGTGCTTGCTACAGGTGTTCACGCCGCAGAAAAACATAATGGTGGTCATGATGTTCATTGGCGATATGAAGGTAAAGCAGGTCCCATGGTATGGGGTGATCTGAAATCTGAATTTGCCACGTGTAAAACCGGCAAAACCCAATCACCCATTGACCTCGAATCTGGCAAAGCAACTGAAGCGGGGGGTGATACGCTGGATATCAGCTACAATCCATCAATGCTTAAGGTTCTGAATAACGGTCATACCATTCAGGTGAATTATGAGCCGGGTAGCTCCATGATTATTGATGGTAAAAAGTATGACTTGCTGCAATTCCATTTCCATACTCCCAGCGAATATACGATGGATGGCAAGGCGTATCCTCTGGAAGCGCATTTTGTGCATAAAAATGCAGAAGGACAACTGGCGGTGATTGGTGTGTTCTACAAAGAAGGCAAACAGAACGATTTGATCCAGTCCATTTGGGATAATCTGCCTTCCGAGGTGAACAAGGAAAAGGTCACGGGTAGCGTCAAGATCAATGCCAAAGATACCTTGCCGGGCACTCAATCGCATTTCCACTTTGCCGGTTCACTTACTACACCGCCGTGCAGCGAGGGTGTGAACTGGATGGTAATGGCATCGCCGATGGAAGCGTCCGTGGATCAGATTAATAAGTTCAAATCGATTGTCAAGATGAATGCCAGACCGATTCAGCCGCATAATGATCGCAAGATTGAAAAGCACTAAAACTTAGTGGTTGTTGTGTAGATGACCGGTGATGCCTTGGGCGCCACCGGTTTTTTTATGCACGTTCAAGACAGGCTGGTAACCCGGTCGCGTGAATCTCAAATCCCCGCCAAACAAGGTCAGGGTCAGTCTGAATTCCGCTTTTTGCTAATAATGCGCGTGCTCCGTGTCCGCCTTGTCTTCCTGCTTATCCAGCGGCCACAATTGGTGAGAGTCTAATAACAGGCGATAGCGTGACTCGCGCGCGTTGAGTTGCGCCAGTGCTGCGGCAAGGCCGGCCTCCAAGGCCTGGCGGCGGGCAAACAGGACTTCCGATAATCCCATCTCACCGAGGCTATAGGCCCGCGTCATCAGTTCTGCATTGCGTTGCATGCCGTCGGCGGCGGCCTTCGCCTTTTGCCAACCGTCGTAAGCGGCTACGGCGTTGTTGTAAGCATTGGTAATGTCGGCTCCAAGCCTGCGCAAGGTCTTGGCCTCGTTATGAGCCGCTATCTCGGCCTGGGCCAGAGCGCCCGATTCACTGGCGCGGCGCGCCTCACCCGGCAGCGGTATGGATAAGAACAGGCCGGTGATGTGATCCTCACCGTCACGCTCGGAGGAATAGTTAATGCCGACGGTCGGATCGGGTATCCCGACTTAAAGGACTTAAAGGGTCAGAGCCCTTATATAAGGGCCTGTAACTTGAGCCCACCATAAAATGTTAGGCCGCTTGAAGCACCGCCCGCCGGATGTGCGGGGGAAGTTCGACAACTGAAAAGAAACTGGATGGGTAAAGATAGTCTTCGCCGGATTCATCAACGATGCGGACTAGTTTGTGCTTTGCCGCCTCGTCGTCGGGAAGTGCAACGTAGAGCTTTCGCTTTTCCAACGAAGCTTCATAACCCTCGTTATTTAAGCAGACCATCATTTGTTGGCTTGGTTTAGGCATTTTCAGAACCCTTCAATGAACCGTTTGATCTTGAACTCTTTCCTTCCGATACCCGATGCTTCGTACCAGTGAACCTCAGCGAGATGAGCGTGCCCGTCTCTAAGCCGAACGCGGGCGATGCCCTTGCGTTTACGCCAACGCCCTTTACCATATAGCTTTTTAAGACGTGCCACTTCACGGATAGAAGATCCGACAGCGAATGTTTCTGCGTGCGAAATTTCGCCGAGGATCTCAAAGTGCATGGGTTCATGGTGACAAACCCGACCGCCGTCGTCAATACCGTGATTTTCAAAGGCCTAAGCCATGCGTAGCCTGAGTGGTATGAAATGAAATCGGGACAGCACTTCCCGGCAACACTCAGGTTGAGCGCTTGTTCGATAGCTTTAATAATGCGTGTGCGCTTCGTCTTCATCCCGGTCGAGCGGCCATAGTTGGTGGGAGTCTAATAACAAGCGATAACGGGACTCGCGTGCGTTAAGTTGTGCCAATGCGGCGGCGAGACTGGCCTCCAGGGCCTGGCGGCGGGCAAGCAGGACTTCCGATAATCCCATCTCACCGAGGCTATAGGCCCGCGTCATCAGTTCTGCATTGCGTTGCATGCCGTCGGCGGCGGCCTTCGCCTTTTGCCAACCGTCGTAAGCGGCTACGGCGTTGTTGTAAGCATTGGTAATGTCGGCTCCAAGCCTGCGCAAGGTCTTGGCCTCGTTATGAGCCGCTATCTCGGCCTGGGCCAGAGCGCCCGATTCACTGGCGCGGCGCGCCTCACCCGGCAGCGGTATGGATAAGAACAGGCCGGTGATGTGATCCTCACCGTCACGCTCGGAGGAATAGTTAATGCCGACGGTCGGATCGGGTGTTTTGTCGGCGCTGCTGCGATTCAGGTGCAGTTGCGCGCGCTGGACTTCGCCACGCACAAGGGCAAGCTCATGGTTGTGCTCCAGTATCTTCTCGCGCCAATAATCGAGCCCTTCCTGCAAGGGTTCCGGCTCGACCACGGCGGGATCGCCGGGAAGCGTTATGCCCACGTAGCGCTGGGTGACATCCGTCGCCGCCGTCTGTTCGCGCAATTTGGCCTGACGCAGCGCATATTCCGCCTGCGCGAGCGCGGCCCCACTGAGCGAGACCTCCAACTGGGGCGCGTCCCCTGCCGCCACACGCTTGCGTACGATGGCAAGTTGCTCGCCGAGCGCGTCTACCTGATTTTGCCACTGTTTGGCCTGCACGCGCTCTTGCTGCCACGCGAACCAGAACCGCAGCAAGTCACGCCCGCTCTCATGCAGGGCGTCGCCATAGGCAAGCTTGGCCAGGTTTATGCCTTGCGCGCCAAGCTGTTGATCAATCCCTGCCTTGCCCGGCAGCCGCAAGCCCCGCTCGAGGGCGGCATCCCATTCGTTGAAATTACCGCTCTCGCGCACCCGGCGTTGTTTTTCTGTAAGTTTCGCCGTGAACTCATAAGGCCCGGCATTGAGTTTGCGGGCATTGGCCTCCTCCAGCTTGATGCCGGCCTGCACAGCCTGCACCATGGGGCTGTTGTCCATCACCTCTTTTACGGTTTGCAGCGGCGGCAAATCAGGATAATCGGTAAAGGTCTCTTGTGCAGCAGAGACGGTGGCAATAACCACCGCGAATATAAAAAACCAGATACGCATCACAGAAGACTCCCGAACTCCGTAACCGGAGTCATGTAATAAACGATGTCGGCGCGCGGCAAGGCCTGCTTGATGTCGCGCAGCAAGGTTTGCGCATCCACATGATGCATGATGATTTTCAACTCTATCCGGTGCGCCCGGCCGCGCACCTTTTCGGCGCTGCTCTGATAGATGACATTGCGCCCGTGACCCTCCACCTCGAAGGTGGTAAATTCCATGGTAAGCGTTTCATGCTCCAGCAGTGCGTCCAGCAGATTATCTTCCAGCGCCTTGGGGACAATCAGCGTCAAACAACAATCGGGGGAATTCATACGGAGACCTCCTTGGGGCCGACGCCGAAGCGGCGATAGAGAATGGGCAGCAGGATCAGCGTGAGCAGCTTCGCGCCCCCCCGGCCGCCGATCAACACGAACGCCAAGGGACTTTGGAATTCCAATC
>CAYUAZ010000017.1:0-7928 GCA_964442865.1 uncultured Gammaproteobacteria bacterium | reverse complement strand
CTATGATCTTGAAGGCGTAGACGCGGGAGTGGGGCGCAAAGAGGACCGATTGCTCGCCACCGATGAACGCTGATGGACACCGATTGAAAAACTCAGATTTCCGGTTGTTGCGCGGCGGCGGAGGTGTGATCGAAGAAGCCGTAGAGCGCCGGGAGGACGAGCAGGGTGAGCAAGGTGGAAGTGACGAGGCCGCAGATCACCACGATGGCCAAGGGCTTTTGGATTTCCGATCCAGGACCGCTGGCGAACAGCAGCGGCGTCAAACCAAAGGCGGCGATGCTGGCGGTCATCAGCACCGGGCGCAAACGCCGCTTGGCGCCTTCCACGACTACATCAGCAAGCGCCATGCCCTGTGCGCGCAGTTGGTTGAAATAGGTCACCATCACCACGCCGTTCAATACCGCGATGCCGAGCAGGGCGATAAAGCCGACCGAGGCGGGAACCGACAGATATTGCCCCGACAGCCACAGGGCGAGTACACCGCCGACCATGGCGAACGGGATGTTGGACAGCACCAGTACCGCCTGGCGTACCGAGCCGAAGGTGGCGAACAGCAACAGAAAAATCAGCCCCAATGCCACCGGCACCACGATGGCGAGACGCGCGGCGGCGCGCTGCTGGTTTTCAAACTGCCCGCCCCAGCTCACCCGATAGCCGTCGGGTAATTTCACGCGCTCGCTCACCGCCTGTCTGGCCTCTTCCACAAAGCCGACCAGATCGCGGCCCCGCACATTGGACAGCGTCACCGACATGCGTGCAGCGTTCTCACGGTCTATCTTGACCGGGCCATTCACGCGTTGCAGCTTGGCCACGGTGGAAATCGGGACATTCTCGCCATTGGGCAAAGCTAGAGTCAGTTGCGAAAACAAAGTCGGCGAGGTGCGCACGTTATCCTCACCGCGCAGCAACACCGGCGTGCGCCGCGCCCCTTCCAGCACTACGCCCAAGGTCTTGCCTTCCAGTTGCGAGCGTAACGCCGCGCCAATGTCATCCACGCTCAGACCCATGCGCCCGGCGGCGAGACGATCAATCTCCACCGTGAGATATTGCACGCCCTCGTTTTGCACCGTGTACACGTCCTGGCTACCGGGGACGGTCTTCAGCACCGCCTCGATCTCGGCCGCCAGACGGTTAAGAACGGCAAGCTCCGACCCGAACACCTTCACCGCCACGTCGCCGCGCACGCCGATAATCATCTCCTGCACACGCATATCTATCGGCTGGTTAAATCGGTAAGAAATACCGGGCAGTTGATCGAGCACCTTGCGCAGCTCGTCTTTCAACCATTCCTTATCAGGCCCGCGCCATTCACTGCGTGGTTTGGTCTGTAGGTAGGTGTCGGTCTCATTCAACCCCATCGGATCAAGTCCCAGCTCATCGGAACCGGCGCGCGCCACGACACCGGTCACTTCCGGCACTTGACTCATGATCGCCTGATGGATTTTCAAATCCAGGGCGGCGGTTTGTTCGATGCTAATGGAAGGCAGTTTCTCGATCTGCACGATGAGAGTCCCCTCGTCCATTTCCGGCATGAAGGTCTTGCCGGTTTGCAGGTACACCACTACGGTCAATAGCAGTGCCACTCCGGCTATCGTCACAACGATTTTTACGTGGCTCAAGGACCAGCGCAACGTCGGCTCATACAGCGCATTCGCCTTACGCACCAGCCATGGCTCATGATGCGCAACCCGCTGCAGCAGGAACGAGGCGAGCACCGGAATAATCGTGAGCGAGAGCACCAGCGAACCGGACAGCGCGAACACGATAGTCAGCGCCACCGGGATGAACAGTTTACCCTCCAAGCCTTGCAGTGTGAGCAGCGGCAGAAACACGATGATGATAATCAGAATGCCCGCCGTAACCGGCGTCGCCACCTCGCGCACCGCGCGGTAAATTACATGCAGGTGCGGTAACTTCGCGGCACTCTTGTCGTGCGCCAGATGCGAGACGGTGTTTTCCACCACCACCACCGCCGCATCCACCAGCATGCCGATGGCGATCGCCAGCCCGCCCAGGCTCATCAAGTTGGCCGACATGCCGAACAAACGCATCATGATGAAGGTGACCAGCGCCGCCAATGGCAGGGTCAGCGCCACCACCAGCGCGGCGCGCAGGTTGCCCAGAAACAGAATGAGCAGAATCACCACCAGCACGATGGCTTCCAGCAGCGCCTCGGAAACCGCGCCAACCGCGCGCTCCACCAGACTGCCGCGATCATAGAACACTTCTGTTTTCACTCCCTTTGGAAGCGTGGGGGCAAGCTCCGCGAGCTTCGCACGCACGCCCTCTACCACTTGCTGCGCGTTCGCGCCGCGCAGCCCCAGCACCAGGCCTTGCACCGCCTCGCCCTTGCCGTCCTTGGTCACTACGCCGTAGCGCGTGAGGCTGCCGATGCGCACCTCGGCCACGTCGCCGACGCGCACCGGCGTGCCGTCGCGGCGCGCGACGACGATGGCGCGCAAGTCATCCAGCGTCTTGATGGTGCCATCGGAACGCACCAGCAACACTTCTTCGCCGTCGGTGAGGCGTCCCGCGCCATCGTTGCGATTATTGGTTTCCAGCGCCATCTGCAATTGCCCCAGGCCGATGCCGCGCGCGCGCAGCGCCATGCCGTTCGGCACCACCTCAAAGCTGCGCACCAATCCACCCAGTGTGTTGACATCGGCCACGCCCGACAAGGTGCGCAGCGCCGGGCGGATCACCCAGTCCAACAGGCTGCGGCGCTCCATCAAAGACAAATCGCCGCCTTCGATGTTGAACATGAACATCTCGCCCAGCGGCGTGGTGATCGGTGCGAGGCCGCCGGAAATACCGGGCGGCAGATCGCCGGTGATGTTGTTGTAGCGCTCCGCGACCTGCTGCCGCGCCCAGTAAATATCAGTACCGTCCACAAAATCGAGAGTGATGTCAGTCAATCCGTATTTGGTCACCGAACGCAGGATTTTCTGGTTCGGGATACCGAGCATCTCCACCTCGATGGGCGCGGTGATGCGCGCCTCGATCTCTTCCGGCGTCATGCCCGGCGCCTTGATGATGACCTTGACCTGGGTGGACGAGACATCGGGAAAGGCGTCTATGGGCAAGCCTTTGAAGGCATAGCTGCCGCCCGCGATGAGCAGCAGCATGAGCAGCAACATCAGCAGGCGCTGGGTCAGGGCGAATTCAACTATCCGAGCCAGCATTATTCGCCTCCTCCGAGTCCCTGCCACGCGCCTTTCAAGGCCACCACGCCGCGCACCGCGATGTGCTCATCGCCGCGCAACGGAGCTTGTATGGTGCTGGTCTCCGCCGCCGCGCTCACCACATTCACCGCTTGCGCCCGGAATCCGCTTGGGGTTTGTACAAACACATAAACCTGTCCTTCCCGGCGCACCAGTGCCTGGTTCGGCACGGCCCACTGTTGGGTCACAGCGCCGGGCGCGGCGATCATCACCTCAATCTGTTGCCCGGGGCGCAGGCGTTCTGCGCCTTCGGTCACCTCGGCGCGCACCATCACGGTCTGGTTGGCGCTATCCACGCTACGCCCCACCAACAGCACCTTGCCGGTGGCCTGATAGGCGGGCACAGTGATCTTGCTGCCCTCGTTTATCTGCGCCAGGCGTGACAGCGGCACGGCGACCTCCAGCCACAGGGGCGAGAGGCTGGCCAACTTGTAGAGCGGCGCCGACGCCTCGATGCGCTGTCCGGCCACTGCCAGCTGCTCCAGCACCACACCGTCCAGGGGGGAAACAATCTCTACTGCGCTGGTCAAGATGCGCTGGTCCCGCAACTGCTGAATGGCCGCTTTACTCATGCCGTAAAGAGACAGTAACTGCTGGCGCTCGGCCAACTCGGCGGAGGCCTCGGTAAAATCATTTTTAGTCGTTATATAGCGACTCTCCGCAATGATGCCTTCCTTGAACAGTTTCTCATCGCGCCCAAAATTGTCGCGCCGCAACGCTGCCCGCGTTGCCGCCTGCAAAAATGTCCGTTGTGCCTCGATAAGTGTGGGGCTTTCCAGGCGCGCCAGCACCTGTCCCTGCTTTACCTGCTCATTGACTGCCACCCGCATAGCCTCCACGAAACCGGCCACGGGTGCGCTCACAACGCGCATCTGGCTATTGGGGATCACTACCTGTGCAGGTAACCCGGTAGCGACCCCGGCCTCTTGCTTCCGGAGAGGCGCAGCCACAATGTCCAAGGCTTGCGCCTGTTGGGCGGACAGCGCGATGTTCTCGGCGGCATACGGCGCCGGGAGGGTAAAGATACTGCTCAATAGCAGACAAATAGTGCGCAGCTTGCGCATGACATTTACTCCTGTAGCCTGGCGTCAAGCGGCCAAGCCTGCTTACTTAATAGGTTTACTAATCCGGCGGCCGAATGAATTCGGCCCTACAATCTATGAACTACTGGAGATTAAAGGATGTAGGGAGGGGCGTGAGAAAGAGGGAAGACAAAAGATGATCGCGGCATAGTGATGCCTGGCGGAGGAGTACTGGCAAAGTTCACCCGCGTCTGTGATTGCAGTAACGAAAACCTGGAAGGAAGCATGGCTGCTCCAGGTTGGGAAGGGAGTTGCTTGGGAAAAGCCAATGCTGTCGTAATGGCTGGTGAATTCAGCGCCTCAATCTTGGCTTCAGGACAGGGTGAACTATCGAGGCAATACTCCACAACATCATGCTGATGGACAGCGGATACAGCGTGCGTCCCAGCATCAAAATGGGCATGCAGCAGTGGCGCAAAACATTGCAGCACCGCAAATAAGAAGATCGCAGACAGCTTGCTGTAGTAACTAGCCATGTATTTCATAGTAGCTTAATTCTTAAAGAGTTTCCAGCAAATGCCGTGTCCGCTAAAAGCCGCGCAGGATGGCGGTTTCGCCAATGTCATCGGTTTTTACTGGCGCTGAGTCTAGCATGGAGGCAGGTTTGAGATAATTAAAGATAGTTAATACAGTCTCCGCTTTGAGTGGCAACATTTGCTATCATTAAATACGATGACCACCCTGCTTGAACTCAAAAATATCGAGTGCCGCTACGGCGATCTCGTGGCCGTGCGTAATCTTTCCATGCAGGTCGGAGAGGGAGATCTGGTGTGCCTGCTGGGGCCGAGCGGTTGCGGCAAAAGCACCGCGTTGCGCGCGATTGCCGGTTTCGAGCCGGTGGTCAGCGGCGCGATTGAGCTGGGCGGCGTGCCGCTGTCGCGCCCGGGCTTTATGCTGCCGCCCGAGAAGCGCCACATGGGAATGGTGTTTCAGGACTACGCCCTTTTCCCCCACCTCGATGTCAGCGATAACATTTGCTTCGGCCTGCGCGGTCTCACCAAGAAGGCCCACCAGGAAATCGCCACCCGGCTGCTCGGCGTGGTCGGCCTGGCAGGGCTGGAGCAACGCTATCCCCACGAACTCTCCGGCGGACAGCAACAACGTGTCGCGCTGGCCCGCGCCCTGGCGCCGAAACCTGCGCTGATCCTGATGGATGAACCGTTCTCCAACCTTGACGTAGATATGCGTGAACGGCTAAGTGTAGAGGTGCGCGCCATCCTCAAAAGCCAGGGCAGCACCGCCATTCTGGTCACCCATGACCAGCACGAGGCCTTCGCGCTTGGCGACCGCATCGGTGTGATGTCGGAAGGCGCCATTCTGCAGTGGGACACGCCGTACAATCTTTATCACGAGCCGGCCAACCGCTTCGTCGCCGACTTTATCGGGCAAGGCGTTTTTCTGCGCGGCCGACTGCTCAGCGAGAACACCATCCTCACCGAGCTCGGCGTCATACAAGGCAAGCATGCCTACGACTGGCCGCGCGGCGCCACGGTGGAGCTGTTGGTAAGACCGGACGATATTATTCACGATGACGCGGCCGAGATGCAGGCCGAGGTGATCCACAAGGCCTTCAAGGGCGCTGAGATCATGTATACATTACGCCTGCCCACAGGCAGTCAGGTGCTGTCGCTGTTCCCCAGCCACCACAATCATGCCCTCGGTGAGAAGGTGGGGATCAAGCTGGAGGTGGATCACGTCGTGGCGTTTAGAAGCTAGGGGCTAGAATCCCTTAGTTGCTCGAAGAACGCAAGAGCTTTTCAGCCTCCTGCAAGATTGCATTGCGGGCAAAGATCAATTGCCAGCGCCGTCCGCCAACCTGCCGCCACAGCACCGCCGAACGGACGGCGGCGAGCAGCAAGGCACGTACCTTGTTGGTGTTGTCAGGATTGGAAAGATAACCCTGCTCGCCTTGCACCATGATGCGCGGCGTGAGCGTGCTCAGCGTGTCGCTGTAAATCCCCGCCAGACTTGCAATGACATTGGAATGAGTGATTGGGAAATGCGCGGTCTGCGCCTGGGTCCTTTCGACACCTATGCGAATTTTGTCCAACATGTCCGGGCGTTTCGCCAGTTGACGTTCCAGGTGCATGACGCCGATGACATACTTGGTCAGTTCCAGATCTCTTTGCGCAGTTTCTTTCCCCAATTGCTCGCGCAGCCGTTCGAGACCCGGCGCAACGCCTGCCGCGCCCCCATAGACAGACTCGGTGGTTGCTGCGTCTATCTTTAACACGCTGCCGAGGCTCGCTTCCAGCGCCGCACTATCGCAGGAATTTTTGCGCGCCACCTGCTGCACCAGATAGCAGGCTTGCAAGATAGCGGCGAGGGCGAGGGTGCGATCAGTGTATGTGGTCATGAGTTTATTCGTTTAGCCGGTATTTCTCGTGTATCACTCCGCCGCCCAGGCATTCTTCGTCGCGATAAAATACCACGGATTGACCGGGTGTGACGGCCCGCTGGGGTTTATCAAACCGCACTTCACAGATGCCGTCTTTGATGGCGGGAATGACACAGGCTTGATCGGCCTGCCGATAGCGGGTCTTGGCCGTGCACAACGCGGGTACCTGCGGCGCGGCGCCAGCCACCCAGTGCAGATCGCCCGCCTGTAGCCGGTTGCTGAACAGCAGCGGGTGGTCATGGCCCTGCGCGACGATCAGCACATTGCGCGGCATGTCTTTGTCCACCACATACCAAGGATCGCCGCTGCCGTTGCGCAGCCCTCCTATCCCCAGGCCCTGACGCTGGCCGAGCGTGTAATACATCAGCCCGTCGTGCCGCCCGATCAGCGCATCATCCACCGTACGGATCTCGCCCGGTTGCGCGGGCAAATAGCGGCCGAGAAATTTCTTGAAGTTGCGCTCGCCGATGAAACAGATGCCGGTGCTGTCCTTCTTGGCATGGTTTACAAACCCCTGCCGGGCGGCGATCGCCCGGACTTCGGGTTTGCTAAGCTCTCCAACGGGAAATAGTATTTTCGCCAACTGCGCCTGACCGAGGGTGTAGAGAAAATAGGTCTGATCCTTGTTAGCGTCGCGCGCCTTGAGCAGATGGAATGTCCCGTCCCGCTCCAGCACACGCGCATAATGGCCGGTGGCGATCTTGTCCGCGCCGAGTTGCAGCGCGTGGTCCAGAAAACTTTTGAACTTGATTTCCTTGTTGCAGAGCACGTCCGGATTCGGCGTGCGTCCGGCGCGGTATTCCTCCAGAAAATAGCTGAACACCCGTTGCCAGTACTCGGAAGAAAAATTCGCTGCGTGCAGGGCGATGTTGAGCCGCGCGCAGACCTGTTTGGCGTCCGCGAAATCCTGCTCGGCGGTGCACGTAGCGTCGCCGTCGTCGCCCTCCCAGTTCTTCATGAACATCCCGCGCACATCGAAGTCCTGCTGCAGCAGCAGCCAGGCCGCGACGGAAGAGTCCACGCCGCCGGACAGGCCGACGATGACGCGCATTTTTGGGTTACCGGACATGAATGATTAAAATTGAAACAGTTTTACCACGCAAAGACGCAAAGCTCGCAAACTATATAAAGCGTTTGAATTCGGCATTGAACTTAGCAGCGCACTTCGCGGCTTTGTGCGAGACCATTGGAAAGCAGGGTTGCCGAAGGCGGGCTGATACCCATCAA
>CAYUAZ010000016.1:0-16840 GCA_964442865.1 uncultured Gammaproteobacteria bacterium | reverse complement strand
AGTCGCCCTCCAGGCCATGGCCGATGGCCTCGTGCAGCAGCACGCCGGGCCAGCCGGGGCCGAGCACCACCTGCATGGTGCCGGCGGGCGCCGCCACCGCTTCCAGATTCACCAAGGCTTGCCGCACGGCCTCGCGCGCGTAGTCGAGACCGCGCTCGTTGTCGAGAAAATACTGGTAGCCCACCCGCCCGCCGCCGCCGGCGCTGCCTTGTTCACGGCGGCCGTCTTGCTCCGCGATCACGCTCACGTTGAGTCGCACCAGCGGCCGCACGTCGGCGGCAAACGTGCCGTCGCTGCCGACTACTAATATTACGTCCTGCTCGGCGGCCAGGCTCACCATCACCTGCTTGATGCGCGGGTCGAGCCGGCGCGCCTCGCTGTCCAGCAGGTGTAAAAGCTGCACCTTGCCGGTTTCGGTAAGCGTGGCTACCGGGTCCAGGGGCACATACAGCGCATGACCCGCCTTGCCCTGCCAGCTTTTGACGCTGCCGTGCTGACCGTTGCGCGCAATGGCGCGCGCGGTCTTGGCGGCCTGGGTCAGCGCCGGCAACAGGATCTCGTCGGAATAGGCGAAGCCGGTTTTCTCGCCGCTGACCGCGCGCACGCCCACGCCCTGTTCGATATTGTGGCTGCCCTCTTTGACGATGCCGTCTTCCAGATGCCACGACTCCTGGCGGCTGGACTGAAAATACAGGTCGGCGCTGTCAATGCGGTGATGCATGATCTGGTCGAGCACGTTATAAAGTGCGACCTCGTCCATGCCGGAGGGCGCAAGGATCAGATCGCGGGCGATTTCGATGGAGCTGTTCATGACCTTTTTACTGCAAAGTGGTGCTAGTGAGAGTGGGGATATTGGGGTACCAGTATACGATGAAAAGGGTGTTTATAATTTTTATTATAAAAATCAAATAGTTACATCATAATCTGACACCCACGCCGATATGGAACCGGGGCGAAACGGCCGGGCCGGTTTCGAGCGGCCATAGATAGAGATACTGAGCCTGTATCACCGGATAAATATAGCGGGATTCACCCAGCAGCTCGTCCCGCAGACCGTCCAGATCGCCGATGACGCTCAGCCAGCGGCCGGGCGCATAGTCCGCCGACTCCAGATAACCGGGCCAGATCAGCATGAAGCGGCCGAGTGCGGATGACGAGGTGAGCGGCCGCGTCTGCGCATCCAGCGGATAGGCGAGCACCACCACCTCGGTGTGCTGCGCCAGATTGCGCGTGGCGACGATGCTGCCACCCCACACGGTGCGCCTGCCGCGCAGCGACCCGGAATCCGTTACGGCCTGTTGATACGAGAGGGTCTTGTCCACCCCGGACAGCTTGGCGCTGTCAAACGGCGGGGTAACGGCGCAAGCCGTTATCATTAACGCGAATAACGCCAGACCCAGGACGCGCAGTATGACCGTCATCGCCAATACCGGAGATGTCCAAACGGCCAGAATGGATCATAAAAGGGGTCGTAGAAGGGATCGCGGTAGTAGGGCGGAGCATCGTAGCCCTTGATCCGCAGCGGCCACAGGTGCAGCGTGTCTATCTGGACCCGCGGATAGCGGTAGTCGTACTCGCCGATCTTGCCTTGGACAGGCGATTGCAACCGGCCGGTGACCGTCAGCTCCCGCCCCTTGGCATACTCCTCGGGATCGTAGAAGCCCCGGGCGCACCCAATAAAACGGCCTTGTTGAGCAGTGTCGCCGAGCATCGGGCGAGCCATTGCATCGAGCGGCCGAGCCAGGATTTCAAAACAGGTCTCGTCCTTGCCGGGCCGGGTTTCGATGATCTCCCCGCCCCAGCGCACCGTTGATCCTGGCGCAGGTTGGGTGAGCGTCTGCTGAGGGGTGTGGGCAGGAAAATTACCCTGCAAGGCCGGCGGTGCAGTGGCGCAGCCGCTTAGCAAGGCGGCCAGCAGACCGCCGGCGTAGCGCAGATTTCTCTGGTAAGCGAATTCCATCATCTTACCGCTTCGACTCCGGCAGCGGTTGGGAGTTGCAGCCCAATTACCGATTCACGCCGAGACCGTTTTTGCCAATTCCCAAGGTGAGCCGTTAAGCCAGGTGATAAATTCAGCAGCGGGGATGGGACGATTGATGTAATAACCCTGGGCGGCGTCGCAGCCCAGGATGGACAACTCCACCCACGCCTCGTGCATTTCCACCCCTTCGGCGATCACCTCCACCCCCAGGTTGTGGGCGAGATCTATGGTGGAGCGCACGATCAGGGCGTTGCCTTCATCCTGGGTCATGTCCATGACAAAGGACTTGTCTATCTTGACGGTGTCCACCGGCAATTTTTTAAGGTAGGCGAGCGAGGAATAGCCGGTGCCGAAGTCGTCTATGGAGAGTTTGACGCCCATCGCGCTGAGCCGGGTGAGCACCTCCAGCGCGCGTACCGGGTCCGCCATGATCGCGCTTTCGGTGATCTCCAGGTCCAGCGAAGCGGGCGGTGTTTTATGCCGTTGCAGCAACTCGCCGACCAGGCTCGGCAATTCCGGGTCATGCAGATTACGGGCGGACAGGTTTATCGCCATGCTGATATCCAGCCCCCCGCGTTTCCAGGCCGAGTGCTGGCTCAGGGCGTGGTTTATCACCCATAATGAAAGCGGTTTCATCAGCCCCGTTTGTTCCGCCAGCAGAATGAATTGATCGGGATAGAGCATGCCCCGCTGCGGATGGTTCCAGCGCACCAGCGCCTCCACACCGATGATACTCTGGGTCTTGAGGCTGAGCTTGGGCTGATAATGCAGCACCAGTTCGTCGTGCTCGATGGCGTGGCGCAATTCGCCCATCAGGGTGAGTTTTTGCGGGCTGTGCCGGTCCAGCTCCGGGGCATAGACGGCGTACCCGCTGCCCTGGTGTTTGGCGACGTACATAGCGATGTCCGCATGCTGCATGAGCAGTTCCGCCTCGGCGCCGTGCTCCGGGCAGAGCACGATGCCGATGCTGGCGCCGATCTCCAGTTCCAGCCCCTCCACCGGAAACGGTGTCTGCAGCGCCTGCAGGATCTTGCCCGCGGTGAGCACGGCGTGGCTGGGGCTGCTGACCGTCGGCAACAGCACCGCGAACTCGTCGCCGCCCAGCCGCGCCACGCTATCGGATTGCCGCAGCACGGCCTGGATGCGCGGACCGATCTGCTTCAAGACCAGATCGCCGCGGGCGTGCCCGAGGGTGTCGTTGATCTCCTTGAAGCGGTCCAGGTCTATCAGCAACAGAGCCAGCGAGGTGCGGGTGCGCTGCGCGGTGCTGATGGCCTGCCGCAGGCGATCGTGCAATAAAGTCCGATTGGGTATGTCGGTGAGGCTGTCGTAGAGGGCCTGGTGCTCCAGTTTGGCGGTTTGCTGCGCGCGCTCGATGGCGAACGCGACATGGCTGGCGACGGTCTGGGCCAACTGGATTTCTTCCCCGGAAAAGGCGTGTGGCTGGTTGTAATACACCATGAACTTGCCCAACAGCCGTTTTTGATAAAAGATGGGTATGAAGGCGAGGGCGCGGATGCCTTCCTGCCGGAGTGTTTCCCGGGATGTTTCCAGGCTGGCGTCGTGCTCGGCGTCCGCGACCAGAATCGGCTCGGCGTCGGTCTCGTGAACGGCCCACGGGCTGTGCCCATCCGCCGCCCTCCGGTAACGATCGGAGAGGCCCTGCCAGGCCACAAAGCGCATCACACCCTGTTCATCAAACAGCAGAATGGAGGCGCTATCGGCACGCAGGGTATTTTGCAGGACAGCGAGCGCCTCTCGATAGACTTCCGCAACCGAGTCGGCCTGATTGACCACCTCCGTCAGCCGGTAAATCGCCTGCAATTGATCGTATTTCTTGCTCAGCGTCAGCTCGATCTGTTTACGCTCGGTAAGATCCACCATCGAACCGATCATGCGCACCGGCTTGCCCTGATTATCATGCACCACGTAGCCACGATCCAGTACGTAGGCGTAGCTGCCGTCGCCACGGCGGAAGCGGTATTCCTCCGCCCACACCTTACCCCCACGGTCAATCAGGCCGTGGATACTGTCGAGTACCCGCCCCCTGTCGTCCGGATGCACGCGGTTATTCCAGGACGCCATGCCGGGCTCGATGTCTGTCTGACGGTAGCCGAACAGGGTCGCAAATTGCTCACTCCAGGTGAGGTCCTCGGTAATGAGGTCCAGATCCCAAATCGCATCGTTACTGGCCTTGGCGACCAGTTGCAGGCGCTCCTCGCTGACCCGCAGCTCGTGCGCCGTCTGTTCGGCCTCTTGCTTGCGGCGTTGCAGATTCCTGGCCATGTCATCGAAGGCCCTGGCCAATTCACCCAGCTCGTCCCTTTCGTAGTTGAGCCGGGTGCGCACCCCCAGATCGCCCATGCTGAGTTTGCCCGCCACCCTGGCGAGCCGGCGGATAGGCGCGCCGATGCGGTAGTCCATCACCACAACAAGCACAATCGTCAGCCCTACACTGACCGTCACGGCCGCGGCCAGCCAGAGCAATGACTGGGCATAGGCCCTACCGGCCCTGGCGTTGACGGCATCCGCTTCCGCCATGTTCAATGCGATAAGGCTGTCAAGGATTTTGCTGACGTTGCTGAATTCCGTAGCGTGCGCGGCATCGTTCCCGATCGCGTCTTGCTGCCGCGCCGTACCGTCATACTCAGCCAGGTAATTCTCCAAGGCGCCGGTCAACTTCAGGTACAAACCTTTTTCCTCCGCCGTGGTAATAAGCGATTCATAACGGCGTTGATTGCTCAGTAATGAGGCCTGGGTTTGGGCCATAACCTGTTTTAGCCGTTCCCGTTCCGTCTGGGAAGGAGAGTGCGCGTGCTGTAATTCCGCACTGCGCAAGCCGAGCAGATCGCTGCGCATATCGGCGATGAACCGCACGCTGGGAAACCAATTGGTAACGATATCTGTGGAGGCGGCGTTGATGGCCTGCATCCGGTAAGCGGAAAATACGCTCAGGCCCACCACGATCAGCAGCATGATGGAAAAGGCTACCAACAGCTTTATTTTGATCGGGAAGTTGTAGAACCAATTCATGGCGCCTATATCCCCTGGTTGCAGCAGCCTCCGGTGTGAAGTCTGAGATTAAACCACTTTAGCCCTGGCGTAAAGCCTGCGCGTTTATGGCGCGTGAGTTACTGCGCCGCACACCGGGCAGCCGGGGTCTTTAGCCAGCTTCACGCGGCGCCACTCCATGCTGAAGGCATCGAGCAGCAGCAAATAACCCGCGAGCGATTCCGTGCCGCCCGCGAGCAGCTTGATGACCTCTACGGCCTGCACCGCGCCGATCACCCCCGGCACCGGGGCTAACACGCCAAGCTGCGCACAACCTTCCTGTTCGCCGGGTTGGTCTCGATACAGACAGCGATAACAAGAACCGCCGGCGCGGCGCGGATCGAACACCGCCACCTGCCCCTCCATGCGTATCGCCGCGCCGGACACCAGCGGCTTCATGGCGCGCACGCAGGCGGCGTTCAAGGCGAAGCGGGTGGCGAAATTGTCGCTGGCGTCGGCTACCACATCTACACGGCCGGCTTCGCGGAACAAGTCCTGTTCGGTCAGGTGGAAATCGAGAACGGTCACTGTTACTTCGGGATTGAGCGCGCGCAACGCGTCGCGCGCCGACTCCGTTTTGTTGCGTCCAATATCCTGCGTGCGATGGATGATCTGGCGTTGCAGATTGGATAAATCCACCCGGTCGCCGTCGGCCAGCACCAGATGTCCCACGCCCGCCGCCGCAAGATACATGGCGAGCGGCGAACCCAAGCCGCCCAGACCGACAATCAGTACGCGCGCATCAAGCAATTTTTGCTGGCCTTCAAGGCCAATCTGCGGCAGGAGAATCTGGCGGCTGTAGCGTTGCAATTGCTCGTCATTCATTAGAGATTTTCCACTTCGCGACGGCAATACGCGGAACGCCAGCCAGATCTGCAAAATCTTCTATGCGCTCATAGCCCAATTCGGCGAGCCGTTGCAGCAGCGCGGCGCCTTGATCGTAGCCGTGCTCCAGCAGCAGCCAGCCTCCCTCACCCCAACGGCTACGCCCCCCTCGCTTCGCTCTCCCTAAAGGGAGAGGGGGCATTTGCTCCCTTCTCCCTTCGGGAGAAGGGCCGGGGATGAGGGAGGGGGTGAGATGCTCGCGCGCCTGCATCGCAATAGCGTGCAGATACTGCAACCCATTCTCCCCGGCAACCAGCGCCAGTTGCGGTTCATAACTCAAATCATCCAGATGCGGATCACCGCTCGCCACATAGGGCGGGTTGGATACTATCATATCGAAGCGTTCGCCGTGCAGCGCGCTGCACCAGTCGCCCAAACGAAATTCCACGTTGCAAATCCCCAAGCGCTCGGCGTTGGCGCGCGCCACGTCCAGCGCGGCGGGTGAAATATCGGTCGCAATGACATGGCAAGCCGGACGCTCCTTGGCGATGGCCAACGCAATCGCGCCTGACCCGGTGCCGAGATCGGCGATGCGCCAACTCTCGTTTTCAGGAGTACGTTCCAGTGCAAGTTCGACAAGCAGTTCTGTTTCAGGACGTGGAATCAATACGTCAGGCGTAACCTGCAAATCGAGCGACCAGAATTCCCGTCGGCCGGTGAGATAGGCGACCGGTTCGCCCTGCAAGCGGCGTTCGAGGAGTTGATCAAATTGTGCCCGTTGATCCGCGTTTAGCGTACGGTCCGTGAGGCCCGCTAACCGGCTGCGCGGTTGGCCCATCACGTGGGCCAGCAGCACCTCCGCCTCCAGCGTGGCCCAGTCCAGAGGGGCCAATCGTTGTGTGGCGTTGTTCAGCAACGTTGCAACGGTGGTTGAGGACAGTCCGTCCATGTTACTTATTGCGCGATGGCCGCCAACTGCTCGGCCTGATGTTCGCTGACCAGTGGGTTAATCAGCAGATCGAGATTGCCTTGCAACACCGCATCGAGCTGGTACACCGTCAAGTTGATGCGGTGGTCGGTGACGCGGCCCTGTGGAAAATTATAGGTGCGGATGCGCTCGGAGCGGTCGCCGCTGCCGACCAGGCCTTGCCGTAACTGGGCTTGTTCGCTTTGTTGTTTGCCGCGTTCTGCGGCGAGCATTCTGGCCCGCAACAGCGACATGGCGCGGGCGCGATTCTTGTGCTGCGAGCGTTCGTCCTGACACTCCACCACGGTGCCGGTGGGCAGATGCGTGATGCGGATCGCCGAGTCGGTCTTGTTGACGTGCTGGCCGCCGGCGCCGGAGGCGCGGAAGGTGTCTACTTTTAAATCCGCCGGGTTGATAGCGATCTCGTCTATCTCCTCCACCTCGGGCATCACCGCCACGGTGCAACTGGAGGTGTGGATGCGGCCTTGCGCCTCGGTCTGCGGCACACGCTGCACGCGATGTCCGCCGGATTCAAATTTGAGACGCGAATAAGCGCCGCGGCCGATGACGCGCAGGATGATTTCTTTATAGCCGCCGTGTTCGCCGTGGCTGACGCTCATGATCTCGACCTGCCAGCCGCGCACCTCGGCGTAGCGCGTGTACATGCGCGACAAGTCACCCGCAAACAGGGCCGCTTCATCCCCACCGGTGCCGGCGCGAATTTCCAGAAAGATATTGCTGTCGTCGTGCGGGTCGGTGGGCAACAGCAAGGTTTGCAATTCCAGTTCGAGACTTTCCTGTAGCCGGCGCGCCGCTTTGATCTCTTCCTCGGCCATAGTGCGCAGATCGGGGTCCTCGTCGCGCAGCATGACCTCGGCCTCTGCCACCTGTTCGAGCGTGGCCTGATAGCGGCGGAAGCACTCGACCACGGGGTTGAGTTGCGCGTACTCCCTGGAATAGTCTCTGAAGCGGCCCTGATCGCGGTGCGCGGCGGGATCGGAGAGCAGCGCGCTGATTTCCTGCAGGCGTTCGGAGAGGTTTTCGAGTTTACTGCGTATGGAGGTTTTCATAATGTCAGAGAAAAGATGTAAGGTACGTGCGGTAGGGCCGAATTCATTCGGCCAGGATGCGAATAAATTCGCACCTACATCCTGTATCTTTAATCTGAATCTGTTTTGAGATCAAACAACTCGCGCGCCGCTTGCAGGAGTTCCAGACGGCCTTCAAAACCGGCCTGTTTCATCTGAATGCTGGGGGTGTGGATGAGTTTATTGGTGAGGGAGCGGGCGAGGAGGTGCATGACGTGTTCGGGGTCGCGGCCTTGGGCGAGCAGGCGGCGGGCGTTTTCCAGTTCCTGGTCGCGGGTCTGTTCGGCCTTGCCGCGATAGGCGCGGATGGCGGAGACCGCGTCGAGCGATTGCAGCCAGCCCATGAAGTTGGCGACTTGCGTGTCTACAATCTCGCGCGCCTGTACAGCGGCCTCTTGGCGCGATTTCAGATTTTCCTGGATCACCTCTTGCAGATCATCCACGGTGTACAGATACACATCGTCCAACTCGCCGACTTCGGGTTCGATATCGCGCGGCACCGCGATGTCCACCATGAACATGGGCCGGTGCTTGCGTACCTTGAGCGCACTCTCCACGCTGCCCTTGCCGAGGATGGGCAGTTGGCTGGCGGTGGAGGAGATGATGATGTCGGCCTCATAGAGGTGCGCCGGCATCTCGGCCAGCGCGATGGCGTAGCCGTTGAATTCGGCGGCCAGGGTGTGGGCGCGCTCCACGGTGCGGTTGGCGACGATGATGCGGCCGATCTTGCTTTCGTGCAGGTGGCGGGCCGTCAGCTCGATGGTCTCACCGGCGCCGATCAACAGCGCGGTCTGCTCGGAGAGATCGCCGAAGATCTGCTTGGCCAGGCTCACCGCAGCGAACGCCACCGACACCGGGCTGGCGCCGATGGCGGTATCGGTGCGCACCTGCTTCGCCACCAGAAAGGTGTGTTGAAATAAACGCCCCAGCAGCATGCCCACGGTGCCCGCCTCGCAGGCAGTCTTATAAGCGGTTTTTATCTGACCGAGTATTTGCGGTTCGCCCAGAATCATCGAATCCAGGCCGCAAGCCACCCGCAGCACGTGATCCACGGCCGCTTGCTCGGAATAACTATAAAGGTATGGCTCGACCTCGGCGGGGTCCAGTCCGTGATAACTGCACAGCCAGGCGGCGACGGCGCTGGCGTCATCCTTGTCCAGGTTGCAGTACAGTTCGGTGCGGTTGCAGGTCGAAAGCAGCGCCGCCTCATGCAGTTCCGGCAATGCACCCAGATCGCGCAGCGCCTCCGGGACGCGCTCGGGGGCAAAGGCCAGCCGCTCGCGCACCTCGACAGGCGCCGTTTTGTGGTTGATGCCAATGGCAAAAAAGGGCATAGAGCGATTCGACGTTTGGTAATAAAGGTTAAGGTTGCGGCCCTATTCAACCTTGAATTTTGACCGATGTAGGGCCGGAAAACAAGCAGTACGGCCGCGCCTGGCATACTAACTCACCCCGAACTCCGGTATAGTAACGGTTTAACCATTACTGGATTGGATTCGCAGTTCCACCCCTTCCTGCATTTTTAGGTATCAGATGACCAAACCGCTGCTGCGGGCCGGCGCATGGGCCCGGCTACTTTCAGTACCGTTACTTGTCGGGTGCGTCGCAGGACAGCAGGGGGGGCTGCTGGGCGCGCCACGCGCGGAAGAGCCGGCCAAGGCGCACGGTGTCGCGCCGCCGCTGCCGAATGTCTCCCTCACCGAGGATCTGCTTTACAAGCTGCTGGTTGCCGAGATCGCCGGACAGCGCGGCGAGAGCAAATTGGCCGGAGAGCACTATCTGGGGCTGGCCCAGGCCACCCGCGATCCGAGAATCGCCCAGCGCGCCGCGCAAATTGCCTTTTTTGCAAAAGACCAGCAGATGGCGCTGGCGGCGTTAAGACTGTGGGCGGACTTCGCTCCGAACAATGTCGAGGCGCGCCAGGGACTGGTGGCCTTTTTGGTGCGCGAAGGCCAGGCGGATGCAGCGCTCCCCCACCTGGAAAAGCTGATTACCCTGCTGCCTTTGCCTGCCTCCGTACAGACATCAGCCAAACCCGACGGCCCGGAATTTAGCACCGAGCAAGGCTACGCCTTCATGTTCGTCGCCTCGCTGCTCAGCCGCGAACAGGACAAACAGGGCGCGCTGCGCTTGATGAAGAAGTTCACCGAAGCCCACCGCGATAACCCGGATGCACAACTCGCCCACGCCACGCTGGCCCTCGGCCTGGCGGACTTTCAAGCCGCGCGCGCGGCGCTCGATCAGGCTCTCATACTCAAGCCGGGCTGGGGCAACGCCGCCGCGCTGCGAGCCCGCATGCTGCAAATGCAGGGTGACAACGACGGCGCCTTGAGCTATCTGCAAGCAGCAGTGAAAGACCACCCCAAGAATCTGTCCTTGCGCCTCAACTATGCCCGCCTGCTGGTGGACGCCAAACGCCTTGCCGATGCGCGCGAGCAATTTACGACCATCGCGCAGCAAATGCCCGACAACCCCGACGTCGCGCTCAGCCTCGGCATCTTATCCTTGCAGATCAAACAACCGGACGACGCGGAACGCTATTTGAAACAGGCACGGCAACTCGGCAAATATGAACGGGAGACCAGCTACTATCTGGGCCAGATTGCCGAGACGCGCAAGGACTACGGCGCCGCCATCGGTTACTACAAGACGGTGGATCAGGGCGAAGCCTACCTGGATGCCCAGTTGCGCGTGGTCGGGCTCATGGCCAAGCAGGGTGACACGGCGGGCGCCCGCACCTACCTGCGCAAGATCAAGCTCCAGTCACCGGAACAGGCCAAGCTCATCACCATGGCGGAGGCCGATCTATTGCGCGAGGAGAAGCAATACGCTCAGGCCATCGAAATCTACAACATCGCCCTGCTGCAGGCGCCCGCCGACAACGATCTGCTCTACGGTCGCGCCATGGCGGCTGAAAAGATAAACCGGCTCGACATCCTGGAACAAGACCTGGGCAACATCCTCGCGCGCGAACCGAAAAACGCCCGCGCCCTGAACGCCCTCGGCTACACGCTAGCCGACAAGACCACCCGTTACCAGCAGGCCCTGGATTACATCAAGCGCGCCCTGGAACTTAGCCCGCAGGACGGCGCCATCCTCGATAGCATGGGCTGGGTACAGTTCCGGCTCGGCAATAACGAAGAGGCCTTGCGCTACCTCAAACAAGCCCTGGAGCTGACGCCGGAAGCGGAGATCGCCGCCCATCTCGGTGAGGTGTTGTGGGTGACGGGCGACCAGGAGCAGGCGCGCAAGATCTGGCAAGACGCGATGAAGACCTCACCCGACGATGAGGTTTTGCAAAACACCATCAAACGCTTCACCCCCTAGCTCCTGGCCTCTGATTCGGCTGTGAAAAATTTACTGTTGGCGACCCTGGTGCTGACACTCTGCGCCTGTGAGGTCCTTCCCACTCAATCGCCGCAAACCCTGGCCACCGAGCAATCGTGGCGCGCGCGGCAACAGGCCTTGTCCGCACTCAGCGCCTGGAGCTTGAGCGGCCGTATCGCCATCCAGACCCCGGCCGAGGGCTGGCACGCCGCCTTGACCTGGGAGCAGCAAGGGGAAACCTACGCCATTCAGTTAAGTTCGCCGCTTGGTCAGGGCGCGGTGCAGTTGAATGGTGACCCTGCTCACGTCACTCTGCGGACCGCCGCAGGTGAAGACAGTGCCCAGAACCCCGAGACCCTGCTGGAGAGACAGTTCGGCTGGCGGCTGCCGGTCTCGGGCCTGCGTTACTGGGTGTTGGGTCTGCCCGATCCCAACGTGCCCCTGCAACACCAGGAGCTCGACGACCAGGGCAGGCTTGCCCGTATCCAGCAATCTGGCTGGGATATCGAATTCCGGCGCTATGCGGCGGCCAGCCGCATGGACTTACCCGACAAGCTGTTCCTGAACAATTCAAACGCAGAGCCACACCTGGAGGTACGCATGGTAGTGGAAAACTGGATACTGCAACCTTAGCTTTTATGTCCGGCCTATCCTGGCCCGCGCCGGCCAAACTCAATCTATTTCTGCACATCACCGGCCGCCGCGCCGACGGTTACCATGAGTTGCAGACCGTGTTTCAATTCCTCGACTACGGCGATGAGTTGCGGTTCACGGTGCGCGATGACGGCGTGATCCGCGCTCTGCACCACCTGCCCGGTGTGACATCCGATCAAGACCTCACAGTACGCGCCGCGCGGCTACTACAGGAGAGCACCGGCAATTCGCTCGGCGCCGATATCGAACTCACCAAGCGCCTGCCTATCGGTGGCGGTTTGGGCGGTGGCAGCTCCGACGCTGCTACCACCCTGGTTGCCCTGAATCATCTATGGAAACTCAAGTTGTCCGTGGACGAGCTGGCTAAGCTCGGCCTGAAGCTCGGCGCCGACGTGCCGGTGTTCGTGCATGGCCAGGCGGCCTGGGCCGAGGGGGTGGGCGAGCGGCTCACGCCGGTGGATTTGCCCGAGCCGTGGTATGTGGTCATCGCGCCGCCCTGCCGGGTCTCGACCGGGGAGATCTTCGCCGCCGCCGATTTGACACGCGACGCTAAGCCCATCACAATACGCGACTTTCTCGCCGGACAGGGAGGCAACGACTGCGAAGCGCTGGTGTCGCGGCGCTATCCGGAGGTGGCTCAGGCCCTGCAATGGCTGGCTGGCCATGCCCCCGCCAGGATGACAGGCACCGGCGGCTGCGTGTTCGCCGCCTTTCCCGATGAGCCGGCCGCACGCCGGGCTGCGCAGCAATTTACCGAACAACGGCCGGACAGCGGGCAGGCGCTCATCGCCCAGGGTTTGAATCTATCCCCACTGCATAGCTTAATCCATAGTAAAATATGCAACTAAACGGGGGCTAGGGGTTAGGCGCACCTCACTCTTCACCCCTCACGCCTCACTTATTTAGATTATTGGGGTGTCGCCAAGTGGTAAGGCACTGGATTTTGATTCCAGCATTCCCAGGTTCGAATCCTGGCACCCCAGCCATTTACAGCAGGGACTAGAGGTTAGGGGCTAGGGGTGAGCGGCGGGCTTAGGAGCCGCGAACGCCCGCACAGGGGCGAGACGTGGAACGGCGAGCGGGTTCGCCAAGGACGGCGAACCCTGGGCTTTCGAGCAGAGCAGGAAGCGAGAGCGACGAAAGTGCGGGCTGGGGCCTACATAAAGAACTGAAGTCGCGCCAAGGACGGCGGAGAAGTATTAGGGGCTAGGGAGCAAACGGTGGCGAGCAAGTATTTCAAGCGGAACGTGTTTTGGACTCCGGGCCTGACACTATGTTAGACAGCAGAATGGTCGTGTTCTCGGGCAACGCCAACCGGCCGTTGGCCGAGAGCGTGGTCAGTTACCTCAACTTATCGCTGGGCAAGGCCACGGTGGGCCGCTTCAGCGACGGCGAGGTGTTGGTCGAGATCATGGAAAACGTCCGCGGCAAGGACGTATTCATCGTGCAGCCGACCTGCGCGCCCACCAACGACAACCTGATGGAGCTGCTGGTGATGGTGGATGCGTTGCGGCGCGCCTCGGCGTACCGGATCACGGCGGTGATTCCGTATTTCGGTTATTCGCGCCAGGATCGCCGCCCGCGCTCGGCCCGCGTGCCTATCACCGCCAAGGTGGTGGCGAACATGATCGAGAGCGTGGGCGCCAACCGGGTGTTGACGGTGGATCTGCACGCCGATCAGATCCAGGGATTTTTTGATGTGCCGGTGGACAACGTGTATGCCTCGCCGATCTTGCTGGGCAACATCTGGAAACACAAGTACCACAACCTGATCGTGGTCTCGCCGGATGTCGGCGGCGTGGTGCGGGCCCGCGCGATTGCCAAGAATCTGGACGACGCCGAGCTCGCCATCATAGACAAACGCCGCCCGCAGCCCAATGAGGCGAAGGTGATGAACGTGATCGGCGACGTGGAAGGCCGCACCTGCGTGCTGGTGGACGACCTGGTGGACACCGCCGGCACCTTGTGCGAGGCGGCGCGCGCGCTCAAGGAACACGGCGCGGTACGGGTGGTCGCCTATTGCACGCACCCGGTGCTGTCGGGCCCGGCGGTTGCGAATATCAACGCCTCGGAGCTGGATGAGCTGGTGGTGACCGACACCATCCCGCTAAGCACCGAGGCCAAGGGCTGTGCGCGCATCCGTCAGATCAGTATCGCCGAGATGCTGGCCGAGACCATGCGCCGTATCAGCAAGGAAGAGTCTATCAGTTCGCTGTATATGGATTAAAAACAGGGGCTAGGATCTAGGGGCTAGGGAAAACATCGCAACCCCCAGCCCCTAGATCCTAGCCCCTAGCCCCTAGCTGAGTTGATCCACACTGGTCGCGGTGCGGATTTTGTTCGTTGTACCTTTGTTATTGGAGAATAGTAATGAGAGAAACCTTTGAATTAATCGCAGAAGAACGCAGTGACAGGGGCAAGGGTGCGAGCCGCCGCCTGCGTCACGGCAACAAGATCCCGGCCATCGTGTACGGCGCGGAGCAAACGCCGCTATCGCTCACGCTGGACCACAACGCCGTGTCGCTGCACCTGGCGCATGAGGCCTTCTATTCGCATATTTTGACCTTGAAGGTCGCCGGCCGCGAGGAAAAGGTCGTGTTGCGCGACGTGCAACGCCACCCCAGCAAGCCGCGCATCCTGCACCTGGATTTGCAACGCATCAGCGCCACCAAAAAAATGCGTATGCGCATCCCCTTGCACTTTACCGGCTCCGATATTGCGCCGGGTGTTAAAGCAAGCGGTGGCATCATCTCCCACCTGTTGAACGACGTCGAAGTGTTGTGTCTCGCCGCCGATCTGCCCGAGTACATCGAAGTAGATATGAGTCAGGTTAAACTCAACGAGACCGTGCATTTGTCCGATCTTAAGCTGCCCAAAGGCCTGGATCTGGTCGCGTTGACGCATGACCATGACCAGCCCGTCGCGAGCATACATCTGCCGCGCGCTGTGGTTGAAGAAGCCAAGACTGTTACGGAAGCCGCCACGGCGGAGGGCGCGGCAGCCCCTGCGGAAGGTAAGGCCGAAGCCAAGCCTGAGGCCAAGGCAGAGACCAAGGGCGGCAAGGGCGACAAGGGTTAGTCCGAGCTCTGAATGGCCATTGATCTCATCGTGGGCCTGGGAAATCCAGGCCCCGACTATGATCTCACGCGCCACAATGCCGGCTTCTGGTTTGTGGATCAACTCGCTCGCCAAACCAAACTGAGCTTCAAGTTCGAAGCCAAGTTTCAGGGTGCAGTCGCCAAATACCCCGCGCCGGGACGCGACTGCTGGCTGCTCAAGCCGCACACCTTCATGAACAAGAGCGGCCAGCCTATCGCCAGCCTGGCCGGTTTTTATAAAATCCCTGTCGAAAGTATTCTGGTGGTGCACGACGATCTCGATCTCCTGCCCGGCACGGTGCGCCTCAAGCAGGGCGGTGGGCACGGCGGACACAACGGCCTGCGCGACATCATCGCCCACCTCGGCGATAATTTTTTGCGGCTGCGCATCGGCATCGGCCACCCCGGCAAGGGCAATGACGTAGTGGGCTATGTGTTGCAGCGCGCACCCGCAGCGGAACAGAAATTAATAGATGCCGCCATGGTTGAAGCGCATGCCGCCCTGCCGCTGATCCTGAACGGCGAGGTCGAAAAGGCGATGCAGCAATTACACACCCATGTCTAACAAAACCCCCGCAGTGTCAGGATAGATAAATCATGGGATTTAAATGCGGCATCGTCGGCCTGCCCAACGTCGGCAAGTCCACCCTCTTTAACGCGCTGACCAAGTCGGGCATCGCGGCGGAAAACTATCCGTTCTGCACCATCGAGCCTAATGTCGGGATTGTGCCCATGCCTGACCCTCGGCTCGACGCCTTGGCCGCTATCGCCAAGCCGCAAAAAATTATTCCCGCCACCATGGAATTCGTGGACATCGCCGGCCTGGTCGCCGGCGCGGCGCAGGGCGAAGGTCTGGGTAATAAATTTCTCGCCCACATCCGCGAGACCGACGCCATCGCCCAGGTGGTGCGCTGTTTTGAAGACACCAATGTGATACATGTCGCTGGGAAAATTGCGCCGCTCTCCGATATCGAAGTCATCAACACCGAACTGGCGCTGGCCGATCTTGAGAGCGTAGATAAAGCCCTGCAGCGCGCCACCAAAGCCAGCAAGACCGGCGACAAGGCGCTAGTCGCGCAGAAGGCCTTGCTGGAGCGTGTCCACGCCCACCTGAACGAAGCCAAACCGGTGCGCTCCATGGCCCTTACTGCGGAGGAACGTACGGCGCTGCGCGAGCTGCATCTGCTGACCATCAAACCTACGCTCTACATCGCTAATGTCGCCGAGGATGGATTTCATGACAACGCCCACCTCGACCAGGTGCGCGCTCACGCCGCCGCCGAGGGCGCCGCTGTGGTGCCGGTGTGCGCCGCGATTGAGTCAGAGATTGCCGAGCTGCCCGACGCGGACAAGGCCGAGTTTTTGAACGAGTTGGGCCTGCAAGAACCCGGCTTGAATCGCGTGATCCGCGCCGGTTACGCCCTGCTCGGACTGCAAACCTATTTTACGGCAGGCCCGAAAGAGGTGCGCGCCTGGACGATCTCCGTCGGCGCCACCGCGCCGCAGGCCGCCGGTGTGATCCACACCGATTTCGAACACGGTTTCATCCGCGCCGAGGTGATCGCCTATGACGATTACATTAAATATCGTGGCGAGCCCGGCGCCAAAGAAGCTGGCAAGTGGCGCTTGGAGGGTAAGGAGTATGTCGTGAAGGACGGCGACGTGATGCACTTCAGGTTTAATGTTTGAATGCAGATACAAGGTACAAGGGGAAAGGGGAAAGACAAATGCGGAGAAAATCTGTAAAATTGCTTTCCCTTGTATCTTTTCCCTTGTCCCTTTCCCCTGTTTTAAGGCTATGTAGCTCAGCTGGTTAGAGCGCGGCACTCATAATGCTGAGGTCGGTGGT
>CAYUAZ010000015.1:0-17647 GCA_964442865.1 uncultured Gammaproteobacteria bacterium | reverse complement strand
ATAGCTGCCGATACACGGACGTGGCTATCACGAGCCATCCCGTGCCCGGCGCTGCCCTGCGCACCGGGCTTGGCCGGGTCGCTCCGATCCCGGAGGTCCGCCTCCGCGCGCTCGTAGCACCACGGTGGGCAACACCGGCCTTCCTCGTCTTCGCTGACGCGCTCGCCCTCACCGGCGCGCTCATCCTCGTCGGCGCGACGGGAGGCGCCGCCGCCGCGGTTGCGCCGCTCGCGCTCTTCTGCCCATTCCGGATGGGCAGCAACCTGCTCATCATCCTGTCGGGCTCCTCGACCAGCGGTGGCTTGCGGCTGGGAAGTGGAGCAGCGCCCACTCTCACATTGGGCGACGCCCAAGCCATCGCGGAACTGCCGACTGTCGCAGCGGTCGCCCCCAACTCGCCCGGCAACGCACAGATCGTGTACGGACAAAACAACTGGAGCACGCAGGTGTACGGAACCACGCCGAGCTATCTCGAGGTGCGCGACTGGCGCGTCGAAGCCGGCTCTCCGTTCACCGACGCGGACGTGCGTTCCGCCACGCGCGTCGCGCTGCTCGGGCAGACCGTCGCAAAAAATCTGTTCGGCGAAGAAGACCCGGTCGGCAAGACGATTCGAATCAAGCAGAGCCCCTATCTCGTCATCGGGGTGCTGGTGGGGAAGGGTCAAAGTCTGGATGGGCGAGATCAGGACGATACCATCATCATCCCGGTCACTACCGCACAACGCAAGCTCTTCGGCACACAATTTCAGGGCAGCGTGCGCCTCATCACCGCGCAGGCCACCTCGCAGCAGGCAATGGCGGAAACGGAACGCTCAATAAACGAGTTGCTGCGCCAGCGGCATCATCTGCAGGAAGACGCGGAAAACGATTTCAGCGTACGGAATCTGACCGCGATCGCCAACACGGCGGCGCAAACCGCCCGCGTCATGTCGCTCATGCTGGGAGCGATTGCCTCCATCTCGCTGGTCGTCGGCGGCATCGGCATCATGAACATCATGCTGGTGTCCGTCACCGAGCGCACGCGAGAGATCGGCATTCGCATGGCCGTCGGGGCCCGGCAGCGGGATATTCTGATGCAGTTTCTGCTGGAAGCCATCATCATTTCCGTAGTGGGCTGCCTGGTAGGGGTGATACTCGGCGTGGGCGGCGCGGTGCTGGTAAATAAAATCACCGGGACCGCCGTGGTCATCACCCTGAGTTCAGTTATCATGGCCTTCCTGGTCGCCGCCGGCGTGGGGATCTTCTTCGGCTTTTATCCCGCCAACAAGGCCGCCCGCCTGAAACCCATTGATGCGCTGAGATACCAGTGAGAAAGCTGTAGCCTCTTGTTGGGCGCGGCCCTTGTTCTCCTGACAGGGAACGGGTAACCTACGGAACAAGAAAGTGAAATATAGCGTTCTTCTCATAACCCTACGTAACTGTTAAAAAGGTGACCAATTGGCACAACCTAATTTTCAATATGAAAAGCGTCAGAAAGATTTAGCCAAGCAGAAAAAGAAAGAAGAAAAAAAGCAACGCAAACTGGATAAAAAAAATATCCAGCCCCAAGAGAATCCGGATCAACCTCCGGATGATGGAGCGGCTGTATAAAGCATGCCCATAGGCTCGACGGGGGGGCTAGATATGGTAAGCGTACAATGAACTTGAACCCTTGCCTTGTACACCATGTTGGCGCAAAATAAGACGCCATTTAGGGTGTCGAATTCATGTTCATCGCGAGAGGGAGCGGTGCATTAATTAAAGCCTGTGAATGGCGTGCGGAGCGGTGCATATCACTTAGGCCATGGATTTATGAAGCGCCAAAAATATGCTAGCGTGCGAAGCGATGTTCGAGCTGTCGCATAACGCGAGCGTTAATGCGAACAAGCCGAATCACCGCTTCGGGTAGATAAGTTTACGTGATCTGATTTTTCTGGAGCAGGGGGTGCCGGGAGATGACCGTTTTTATTGCCAAGACTGAACCGCCCCCTCTCACGTCGAACTATTCGTTCGAGCGAACACTCGCGGGAGACCTCCTCACACTTCCCCGGCATTCATTGCCGCAAGCGTCGCTCAACTCCATCCGTTATGCACTTTATGAGGCGCCTCCATGAGATTAAAAGATCCTGTAGAGATATTGTTTCTAGGATACCTTTTGCGATGGGAACATACCTCACCTCCAGACAAAAAGCAGGGGCTCCTTGATGGCGAGCCAGAGAGAAATACGCAGATGTCTAGAATGGCCTACGTGCTGAATAAAGTGGGGGTCGGTGTAGAGGACAAGTATTTTCGCAAGCTTGCTGTAGGGGCTAGCTGGTCGAAACCAGGTGGGACATTCCTCGACAAGAACAATGAACACATGGAAAACCCACACCCTCTTAATGAGGGATGGTGGCTTGATGGATGTGCATGCTTGGAGAGGAAACTGGAAATGATGCAGGATCTAACGAAACTCGGTTTGTCGCCGAGTTTCACAAAATGTGCCTGTGATTTCATTGCTGGAAATAGCGTCGAGTCATACCTGCCTACAGAGGAAGAGCAAGACGAAATAGTACGGAGAATCAGGGAGGAAGAAGAACGTGCATAACAAGTCAAAGAAAACATGAATCAACTTGCCGAAATCAGACCACCATACCGTAAGAAACTAGTTAACGGAGCTAAACTTTGGCCAATACTGAGATCACGCGTAACTTAAAAGATAACAAGTTGTTCGAGCCGACGCCGTGAAACGCCGCAGTGTTTCCTGTAAGGTCTGTGGTCGGCGCGGCTCAACAACACGTTAGTTTTACCAAAGGAGAGTTGAGATGAAATCCAAGTTGTTCGTGGTCGCTGCACCTGTGGCGCTTTCGTTGCTATTAGTCGGCTGTTTCAACATGCCAACAGCACCGTCTCAAATTACGGGGTCTTACACGTCAGGACTTAAATACGAAGAATATTCGTGCCAAAAACTGGCCATTGAGCTTGATTCACTGGCAAGGCGCGAAAATCAACTTGCTATCGCTCAAGAGCAGAGAGTTAAGTCGAGCAACGTTCAAGCCTTCTGGCTCGGCTACGGACAAGGCGACGGAATCGAAGCATCCGAACTCGCAAATGTGAGGGGTGAGAAAGAATCCGTGCGTAAAGCCATCGAATCAAAACAATGTGGAAGCAGCCAACCGGCGGCTAAATAAGTGTGGTGTAAAGCTAATCGGGTAAGAAAGTCCGGGGTCAGATACCGTCTTGAAAAGCAACCCTCGGCATAGCGGCAGTCGCATCAAACGGCCTACCCGATTTAATCACTCCATAAATGAGGTGCCGCTAGTTTACGCATCACCGCGCCCACCACCGCCTTCGGCGCCAGTCCTGCCGCACTTCAAAAGCCAGAGGGGTCATGTTCATTGTATGACTATCAGACCTCCCCTTGCCTGCACCAACTGCTTCGTCAGGACAAACGTATTTTTTGTTTGCCCAAGCCGTTACGCCATACCCGCATCCGCGTGGGCAGGTAAGCTGCCTCCCTTACTTGACTGATGCCAGCAACGCCTCGGCGCGCGTCAGGTCCGCCTCGGTGTCCACCCCTGGACCCGGCAGCGCCAAGGCTTCGGCGACATGAATCCTGCGGCCGTTCCACAGCACACGCAGTTGTTCCAGGGCCTCGGCCTTCTCCAGCTCGCACTCCGGCCAGTTCACATACTCCCGGATAAAACCGGCGCGGTAGGCATAGATGCCGATGTGCCGGAAGTAATGCGGGTGCGGCAATTCGCGGATATCATCATCGGCAAAGGCGCTGCGGTCCCAGGGTATCGGTGCGCGGCTGAAATACAGCGCGTAATCTTCGCTGTCTCTCACTACTTTAACAACATGCGGATCGAACAGGTCGGCGGCATGTTCCAGCGCGGTGCACAACGTTGCTACACTGGCGGGTGCATGGCTTTCAAGATTCTCTGCAACCTGATGGATGATGCGCGGCGGGATGAGCGGTTCATCACCTTGTAGGTTGACGATGATGCGATCCTTGGAGAGACGCATCGTGTTGACCACTTCGGCCAGGCGTTCGGTGCCGGAGCGATGTTGCGCGTCGGTCATACACACCTGCGCGCCCAGCTTTTTCACAACTTGCGCGATACGCTCATCATCGGTGGCGACGATCACCTCTTCCGCCCCGCTCGCCTGCGCGCACCGCAGCACATGTTCGATAAGCGGTTTGTCGGCGATTTCGCGCAACGGTTTTCCGGGCAGGCGCGTGGAGGCGTAACGCGCCGGGATGATGACGCTAAACTCCACCGTTATACTTCTTCGTCTGGGGGCATCTGGCGCGCCTCCTGCTCCAGCATCACCGGGATGTCATCGCGGATCGGGTAGGCCAAGCGGTCGGCCTTGCAGATAAGTTCGGCCTGGTCTTTTTTGTAAACCAATGGGCCTTTGCAGATCGGGCAAACCAGAATTTCGAGCAGTTTTTTATCCATGAGGCTTCCTCGGAAAATCGTTTATACACAACGCCATAAATATGGCCGCCTAGTCACTCCTTCCCCCTTGACGGGGGGTGAGGCAGCGAAGCTGCCGAACGGGTGTACAGGAAGTACACCCTGGGCTTTTGCGCAAAGCTGGAAGCATAGCGCAAAAGGTTCGGATGGGGGTGGAAAGCCTAGTAGTGCATAAGGCGTTTCATTCCCCCCTCCCTAACCCCTCCCCCGCAAGGGGGGAGGGGAATTCTGTGGCACTCCCCCCTCACGGATGGAGGGGAGTATATTTGTGGCTTCCCCTTTCGCGGATGGAGGGGAAATATTTGTGGCCCTCCCCTTCATGGGGGAGGGGAACATGTTGAAAAGTTATACTGTTGGACTTAACAACGCCAGCAGTTGCTCACCAAACGCGGCGCCCAGTTCGGCCTGCACCGGCATATACCAGTGGTGAGGTTTGGCGAAGCGTCTACATTTTACCGCATCCTTTTCCGTCATGATGACCGGTGCGGCATCGCCGAACTCGATCTCTTCCGCCGTGAATGCGTAATGGTCGGGGAAACCGTGCTCAATGACATCAAGCCCCAAGCGGCGCAGGTGCGCAAAAAAACGCGCGGGGTGGCCGATGCCCGCTACCGCGTGCACCCTTTGCCCCTGAAAATCCGTGGCGTGGCATGTCAACGACTCGTTATGCAGATTATGCAAGGCGAGTTCATGCAGTTGCATGGTGTATCCTGCGCCATCGCGCTTTCCATTATTGACGATGAGATCCACCTCCTGCAAGCGACTCACCGGTTCTCGCAGCGGCCCCGCCGGGAGGCAATAGCCGTTGCCGAAGCCGCGTCCAGCATCCACTACGGCAATCTCGATGTCGCGTCGCAGACGATAGTGCTGCAATCCGTCGTCTGAGATAATCACGTCGCATTCAGCCGGCAGATCGCGTGCGGCGGCGACGCGGTCGGCTGCCACCCTGATGGGACATGCGCAGCGCCTCGCCAGCAACACAGCCTCATCGCCGACTTCGGCGGGATCACTAGCGGCGGTGACGACGCGCGGGGTACTGTGTGGGCGCCCGCCGTAGCCCCGGCTGATGATGCCCGGCCTGTATCCCGCCGCGCGCAGAAACTCGACCAGCCATAAAACCAGCGGCGTCTTGCCGCTGCCGCCTGCCGTGATGTTACCGACTACGATCACCGGTACCTGAAGAGAGTAGCTCGGCAACAGACCTTTGCGATAGGCATAGCGGCGCAGCGCAACCACTCCGCAAAACAGCCACGACAGCGGCAGTAACAATGACGTAAGGGCGTTATTGCCGTACCAGTAGGCGTCTGGTGAAAATCGCATTTTCAGCAGACGGCGCGCGGGCTTACGGAGTCGTGAAACTGCATGCGGTGCAGGGCCGCATAGTGGCCGCCCTGCGCGAGCAGCGCGGCGTGTTTGCCCATCTCGACAATACGTCCTTGATGCAGGACAAGGATGAGATCGGCACGCTCGATGGTGGACAAACGGTGGGCGATCACCAGCGTGGTGCGCGCGTGCATCAGGCGCTCCAGGCCTGCCTGGATGTAGCGTTCCGACTCGCTATCGAGCGCGGCGGTGGCCTCGTCCAGAATCAATACCGGCGCATTCTTGAGCAGCGCGCGGGCGATGGCGAGACGCTGGCGCTGGCCGCCGGAGAGCAGCACGCCGTTCTCGCCCACGAGCGTGTTCATGCCCTGCGGAAGCTGGCGGATGAATTCCATCGCATAGGCCGCCTCGGCGGCCTCGATGAGTTGCGCCTCGCTCGCTTCGTGCAGTCGGCCATAGGCGATGTTGTTGGCGATGGTGTCGTTGAACAGCACCACGTCTTGGCTCACCAGGGCGATCTGGTTGCGCAGGTCTTCAAGACGCAGATCGCGGATGTCCTGACCGTCGAGCCGGATGCTGCCCTCGCTGATCGTGTAGAAACGCGGCAACAGGCTAACCAGCGTAGACTTTCCGCTCCCCGAACGCCCCACTACCGCCACGGTCTGGCCCGGCGCAACCTTGAAACTGATGTCGTGCAACACCCGCCCCTTGGTGGGGTCATAGGCAAACGTGACACGGTCATATTCGATCTCGCCGCGCGCGCGCGCGATGCTTAACCGGCCTGTTTCAACCTCCCCTTCACTGTCCAGAAACGTGAAGACGCTGTGCGCCGCGGAGATGCCGCGTTGCAGGTCCGAATTGATGGTGGTGAGACGCTTGAGCGGCGCAAGCAGCAGCACCATCGCCACCACAAAGGACATAAAACCGCCCACCGTGATGGTCTCCAGCACCGGGCCGAGCGTGGCAAATGCGATGATGCCGGCCAGCGCGCTGGAGGCGATGAGCTGGGTAATGCCGACGCTGGTCGCGCTGGTCGCAGTCATTTTCATATTGAGATGGCGGTTGGATTCGTTGACGCGCTCGAAGTGATCCGCCTCGTACTGTTGACCGCCGAAAATCTTAATGACCCGGTGACCGCCGATGGCCTCCTCGGCGACGTGCGTGACATCGCCCATGGTCCCCTGGATGCGCGCGCTGATGCGCCGGAAGCGCCGGTTAACGTGCCACACCAGCCAGGCGATGGCCGGTCCGGCCAGCACAAAAATCAGCGCGAGTTTCCAACTGATATAAAACATCCAGGCGAGCAGACCTACGGCGGTCAGGCTGTCCTTGACGATCACCGTGACCACATTGGTCGAGGCCGAAGCGACCTGCTCCACGTCGTAGACCAGCTTGGAGAGCAGTTGCCCGGACGAGTTCGCGTCGTAGTAACCCGCCGGCAGGCGCAGCAGATGCCGGAACATCTGGCCGCGCAGATCCTTGATAACGCGCCGCCCCACCCACATGATGCCGTACGATGACAGAAAACCCGCCACCCCGCGCACCACGAACAGGCCGATCAAGGCCAACGGAATGAGGCGGATGATGGCGGGGTCTTTGGCGACAAAGCTGCCGTCCAGCAGCGGCTTCATCAGGGCCGCAAAGCCGGTCTCGGTGGCGGCCAGCACCGCCATGGCCACGACCCCCACCATAAACACCTTCCAATAGGGCGCCACATAGCCGAGCAAACGGCGATAGATCTGGCCAGGTGTTTGCTCGCCCGCAGACACCTTACTTGCTATCCTGCAACTGCTTGGTCGCAAAAGTAAGATGGACAAAACCCACCTGCTGCGCCGCGCTCATGGCGGTCACTACCGCTTGGTGCGGCGTCTTGGCGTCGGCGCTGATGATGACCAGCGGGTCTGTGAGCCCTTCGGCTGCCTTAGTGATCGCGCGTTTGAGAGTCTCGATGTCGGTGTTCACCACCAACCGATGATTGATGTAAAACTGCCCTTGGGCGTCTATGATGATTTCCAGAATCTGATCCTGTGTCCGGGAGGGCTCGGCCTTGGCCACCGGAAGTTCGATACTGATCTCCGCCTCGCGGTTGAATGTCGTCGTAGTAATGAAGAAAATCAATAAGATAAAGATGATATCTATAAGTGGGATTAAGTTTAATTCCGGCTCATCCCGGCGCTCAGTCACGCGAAATTTCATGTTCCTGATGGCGCCTCACGGTCGCCGTGCAGCACCTCGACCATCTTGATGGCTTCCTGCTCCATGCTCACCACCAGTTCATCCACCTTGCGCCGGAAATAGCGTGAAAAGATCAAGCTGGGTATGGCCACGATAATGCCGGCCGCCGTGGTTATCAATGCCGTGGCGATGCCTCCCGCCATCTCGGTGGGATTACCCACGCCGTGTGAGGTAATGGCGTTGAACACCTGGATGGTGCCGATCACCGTGCCCAACAGGCCCAACAGCGGGCTGATGGAGGCGATAGTGCCCAAGGAGCTGAGGTAACGTTCCATTTCATGCACTACATGCCGGCCGGTCTCCTCGATACTTTCCTTCATCACCTCGCGGCTATGGTGCAGGTTGGCGAGCCCCGCGGCCAGGATGCGCCCCAGCGGTGAACTGTCCCGCAATGTGGCGAGGTGAGTAGCGTCCAACTGATTGGCCTTGGCCCAATGCCAGATTTGCGCCACCAAATGCTTGGGGCAGATGCGCCGCGTCTGCAGCGACCAGAAACGCTCCAGGATGATCGCGGACGAGGCGATAGAGCACAGGATAAGTGGCCACATGACCCAGCCGCCGGCCTTGATGATTTCAAACACGGTTTGCCTGTCCTTTTAACTTGGGAATATCAATGATACTAAACAAAGGGCCGGAGCGTGCAAAGTATGCATGGCGACATAACTGTTACCGCCTAGTCACTCCTTCCCCCTTGACGGGGGGTGAGGCAGCGAAGCGGCCGAACGGGTGTACAGGGAAGTACGCCCTGGACTTTTGCGCGACGCTGGAAGCATAGCGCAAAAGGTTGGGATGGGGGTGAAACGCCTATGTACAGGGTGCTGCACTCACCCCCACCCTCGCCCCCCATCGAGGGGGAGGGAACATGTCGAAGAGTTATGGCCTTGCACATAGAACCTTTACGGCTATTTCAAAAGACCATCTTCAATCGTCAGCACCCGATCCATGCGCGCCGCCAGACCGGGATCATGAGTGACCACCACCAGGCTGGTGCCGAGCTCGGTATTCAATCCCAGCATCATCTCATACACCTGCGCCGCAGTATGGTGGTCGAGATTACCGGTAGGCTCATCGGCCAGCACGCACTGCGGCTCGGTCACCAGCGCGCGGGCCACGGCGGTGCGTTGGCGTTCGCCGCCGGAAAGCTCGCCCGGCTTGTGTTGCAGGCGGGCGCCCAGGCCAACCTTCTCTAACAAGATTTGCGCCTTAGCCACCGCCGCAGCGGGTGACAGGCCGCGAATAAGCAGCGGTATGGCCACATTCTCGAGTGCCGTGAATTCCGGCAACAAATGATGGAACTGATAGATAAAACCCAGCGCCTGATTACGCAACCGCCCGCGCTCTGCATCCGGCAGCGCCGCCATATCCCGGCCGCCGATCAGCGCCTGCCCGCGGGTAGGAATATCGAGGCCTCCCAACAGGTGCAGCAACGTACTCTTGCCCGAACCCGACGCCCCCACGATCGCCACGCGCTCGCCGCGGCGCACCGTGAAATCTATGCCCCGCAACACCTCGACGTGCAGCACGCCATCATGAAAGGTCTTGACCAAGCCACGGCACTCCAGCACCGCCGCCTCATTCATAGCGCAACGCCTCGGCAGGTTGCGTGCGCGAAGCGCGCCAGGCCGGATACAGCGTCGCAGAAAAGCTCAGCAGAAACGCGAGCGAGGTGATCCGGAACACATCGCCCCAACGCATCTCGGAAGGCAGCTTGTTAATCAGATAGACGTTCTGCGGAAATAACTGAAAACTGAACAGGCGCTCAAAAAACGGCACGATGTCGGGGACGTTGAGGGCGAGGCCCACGCCGCCGATCATTCCCAGCAGCGTGCCTATGACGCCGATTACCATGCCTTGCACCATGAATATCGCCATCACGCTCAAAGGCGTCGTCCCCAAGGTGCGCAGGATGGCGATATCGGCCTGTTTGTCGGTGACCACCATCACCATCGTGGAAACAATATTAAAAGCGGCGACCGCGACGATCAGGGTCAGAATCACAAACATCATCTTCTTTTCGATATCCACGGCGCGGAAATAGATGGCGTGCTTCCGGGTCCAGTCACTGAGCAGATACTCCCCCGCCAGACGCTGCGCCAACTCTTGCGTAACGATGGGCGCATCAAAAATATCGTCGAGTTTGAGACGCAGACCGCTCACCCGCCCCGGCATCTGCATCAGCTTCGCCGCATCGTCCAAATGCAGCAAGGCGAGCGAGCCGTCATACTCGTTGTTACCGACCTGAAATATGCCGATGACCGTAAAGCGCTTGAGGCGCGGCAAGATACCGGCGGGTGTCACATTGGCCTGCGGCGTAACCAGGGTCACCTTATCGCCGCGTATCACACCCAACCCGCGCGCGAGATCACGGCCCAGAATAATACCGAACTCACCCGATTTGAGATCAGAGAGCGCGCCGCTCAGCATTTTTTTGTCTACGTAAGACACCTTGGGCTCTTCCTCGGGCAGCACCCCGCGGATCAGCACGCCGCTCACGATCTGGCCGTTGGTCAGCATCGCCTGCGCCTCGATGTACGGCGCCAGCCCCAGCACGTGCGGCTGCTGCGTGAGCTGACCCGCCAGGCCGCGCCAATCGGCAAGCTCGCCGTCAAGACCGGTAATGGTAGAATGGGCCGCCATGCCGAGGATGCCGTCGCGCACCTCGCGCTGAAAGCCGTTCATCACCGACAGCACGGTGATCAGCGCCGTCACCCCCAACGCGATGCCGAGCATGGAGGTGAGCGAAATAAAAGAGATAAAATGATTGCGGCGCTTGGCGCGGGTATAGCGCAGCCCGATGAACAGTTCCAGGGGTCTAAACATGTCCCTGCATTATAACCAGTGTGGGACAAAAACGCTCACCCTGAAACAGGTAGCCCCATGGATCACAACTATTTACCCGCCGAATGGGAGCCCCAGGACGGCGTGTTACTCACCTGGCCACACGCGCACAGCGATTGGGCGCCGTTGCTACCCGAGGTCGAGCCTGTTTTTACAGAGATCGCCCGCCAGATCGCCCTGCGCGAACGGGTCATTATTAGCTGTTATCACGACGCCCACCTGGATCATGTGCGCCGCCGCTTGCAACAGGCGGGCGTCAACCTGAAGCGCGTGCACCTTTACATCGTCGCCTCCAACGACACCTGGGTGCGCGACCACGGGCCTATCACGGTCTACAGAAACGGCGTACCTTCCCTGCTCAATTTCACCTTCAACGGCTGGGGCGGCAAGTTCAAGGCCAACCTGGACAATCAGGTGACGCGCCACTTGCACAGCCTCGGCGCGTTTGCCGCCACAACGTTGCAAACTATAGACATGGTGCTGGAAGGCGGCGGCATCGAAGTGGACGGCGCGGGCACACTGCTGACGACCGAATCCTGCCTGCTCTCGCCGCAGCGCAATCCCCATCTAAACCAGCATCAGATCGAAGAGCGCCTGAGAGAATTATTCGGCGTCGAGCGCGTGCTGTGGCTCAAACACGGCCAGCTCGCCGGCGACGACACCGACGGTCACATAGACACCCTGGCGCGTTTTTGCGACGCGCAAACTATCGCCTACGTAGCCTGCGATGATCCGCGCGACGAACACTATGTAGAGCTACAGGCCATGGAAGCCGAACTGAAGGCATTACGCACGCGCGAGGGCAAGCCTTATCGTTTGGTTCCCTTGCCCTGGCCGCAGGCCAAATTCAGCGACGACGGCAAACGCCTGCCCGCAAGTTATGCCAACTTTCTGATTATCAACGGCGCCGTACTTGCACCCACCTATGGCGATCCGGCGGACGCTGAAGTCCTGGTGCGGCTGCGCACCTGTTTCCCTGACCGCGAGGTGATAGGCATCCCCTGCCTGCCCTTGATTAAACAATACGGCAGCCTGCACTGCGTGACGATGCAATTGCCCGCAGGCGTGTCAACCCAGCCTTGACGATGCTGCCATAGCTCGTAGGTTGAAGTGAGTGAAATGAACCCCAACGATTGTCAGGCAGAACATGAAGTTGGGGTTTGTACTACCCAACTCAACGTACTTTACCATGTGATGGCTTATCAATTAGCTTTAGGATAATCTAAAAAATATAACATATTGGTTAATTGTAAATGATGCAAGAACATAAAACATTATCCATCACCTTGACCCAATGTTTTGCGTCAAATAGGATGGCTACTTTAAGTTGGGCGTCTGGCAAAGCGTCCGCATCACAACAGGAGCAAAAATGAAAAAATCTATTGCACTAGGCATGCTTTTCGCGGTGTTACTCCTTGCAGGCTGTGCTACCACTGAATACAAGGCTTTTGAAGGAAGAGGCAATGTAATAGACGGCCAGGGTGGAACAAAGGTCGTCGTTGATAGCATGGAGATTTGGGACAACGGCGAACCTCCCCGGAAATTCAAGGTGCTTGGCATCATTGACGATGAACGACCTGGTGGCCTCATTCCCATGTCGCAGCTTCGCAGTGACATGGTGAAAAAGGCTCATGAGGCTGGCGGGGATGCCATCATTCAACTGAATAGCCAATCTCAAATTGCGGGCTATTACACAAGCGGTTCAGCGTCTGCCTCTGCTTACGGTAACTCAGCCACCGCCTACGGATCATCTACCACCATGCCAGTTCGTCGCAATATGGCTAAGTATGCGGTTATCAAGTACCTCGAATAGCCGCCCAACCCATCATTCCACCGGGTCTGCGCAAAAAACCGCGCAGTTGGTGAATTCAGACGTTGGGTGCCTTCAAGTCGTAAGCAGCTCATTCACCGGAGGAGGCCAGACGTGACGCCGCTGGGAAAACTTGACGCAGCAAACAGACAGTTGGATTTTGCAATCCACCTTTTATTTTGCGGCGGTGATGCGATATGCATCCACACATTAACTGGCGCTGCTTCTATCCTGTTGAGCGACCTTGTTGAGCATCATGTTCCAAACAAGTCTTGGGATCGCGCAGCACAAGAAACAAACCGTCTTCCGCCCGGCCAGTATTTCAATATCATCAGAAACGCACAGAATTTTCTGAAACACGCTAAGAGTGACCCGACGGCAATTTTCAATTTCGATGAGGTTGAAACCGAGGAGCTCATGATGCTGGCCGTTATGAACTCAGGTGAGCTTCAAAACCTCTCTATTCACCAGTCAGTTTATCAGTTGTGGTATCTCGGCTCCCGAGCAACGACGCTTGGCGAAGACTTTCCCTTCGTAAAAGAAGCGTTGGAACTATTTCCGACCGTCAATGCATTGCCACGTGCTGACCAACGGGCACTTGGAGCAAAAGTCTTAGCCACCGAGTTGGCCACGCAGCCTAGTAGGGTGGGCACGTTGTTTGTGCCCACCGGGACTCAAAACAACGTGGGCAGATGAAAGCCATCTGCCCACCCGACTTGGTCGCTGCTGGGCCAGAAATGGCAACAACTTCCCACGGCTTAAGGTTTTACGAAACACCCTCTTGCCCCGCGCATCGACCCCGTGCACACTGAAGCTGTTCTTTGCCAAATCGATACCTATTGTTGTAAGGTTGTTCATGACGACTCCTCCTGTTCCGTTGATTGATAGGACAACACCTTCAATCTGGCACATCTGATGCCTCAGGTGCAGGGGGAGTCCATATCATTCGTTAGGCGGCGCATGAACACCCCCTCCTCCGATACCCTGTCGCTTCTCGAGTACCGGATGCGTTCGGTCGCGATCGCGATAGGCCATCTTGCACTGCGCTACTCGATGTCTTGGGACACGACGCCCTCGATTGACATCCGATTTGATGGCAGGCAAGTGATGGAATGCAATGAAATCCGGGATTATCGGTGACCCATTATGCGGTTAATCTCTATCGAGATAAAAGGGGACGCCACGTAGCGCCCCCTTTTATCTTTGTCCGCATGATAAAATGACCGAATGACAGCCAAGACCTTGAAGATCGGACTCGTCCAGCAGGCCTGCACGGCCGATCGCTCCGCCAATCTCGCCGCCACCACAGCGATGATACGGGAAGCTGGGGCACAAGGGGCCAAGCTCGTCGTGCTGCAAGAACTGCATACCAGCCCGTATTTTTGCCAGACCGAAGACGTCCGCAATTTTGACCTTGCCGAAGCCATTCCGGGACCCACGACGGAACAACTGGCAAGGCTCGCCGCAGAGCTAAAAATCGTCATCGTCGCCTCGCTCTTTGAAAGGCGCGCACCCGGCGTCTATCACAACACGGCCGTGGTGCTGGAGGCCGATGGTTCGGTCGCGGGCAAATACCGCAAGATGCACATCCCCGATGACCCCGGCTATCACGAAAAATTTTACTTCACCCCCGGTGACCTGGGCTTCACCCCCATCAAGACCTCGGTGGGAAGTTTGGGCATTCTGGTGTGCTGGGATCAGTGGTACCCCGAGGCCGCGCGCCTCATGGCCCTGGCCGGCGCCGACATCCTCATCTACCCCACTGCGATAGGCTGGGACCCGCGTGATGACGCCGCCGAACAGACCCGTCAACGCGACGCCTGGATCACCGTGCAGCGCGCCCATGCCATCGCCAATGGCCTGCCGCTGGTGGCCTGCAATCGCATCGGCCTGGAGGCCGACCCCAGCGGGCACACCGCCGGGATTCAGTTTTGGGGTTCGAGCTTTGTCGCCGGGCCGCAGGGCGAGATCCTGGCAACTGCCCCTGCCGACAGCCCGGCCGTACTGGTGACCGAGCTGGACCTCACGCGCTCCGAACAAGTGCGGCGGATTTGGCCCTATCTGCGTGATCGGCGCATTGACGCTTATCAGGCCATCACACAACGCTATCTATAAACTACATTAAATAAGCAACATAACATATTGAAAAAAAACATACTTAACAACTCTGTCGAGCTACTCAGCAGCGCCCTGGAAGGCAAACAGCCCGCCGATCAAATTATCCAAAAATATTTCCGCGCGCATCCCAACATGGGCATGCAGGATCGCGGTTTTGCGGCGGAGACGGTCTACGGTTGTCTGCGCCGCAAGCGGTCTCTGGAGTACAGCCTCGGCGAACACTCCCCCACCCCGATGCACCTGATCGCCGCCTATCTCGTCGCGACTCAGGGCTGGAGCGCACGGGCACTGGAAGAGGCAGGTTTTAAGGGCGCCCGCGACCTGGTTACCCGTCTCCGCAAAGCAGACATCGCCGCCATACCGCCCGCGGTGCGCGCTGATCTGCCGGACTGGCTGTACGAAAGGTTGGCCGCCCAACTCGGCGAGGATGAAACTCAGCAGCTCGCCACCGCGCTAAACCAACCCGCCCCGGTGGATTTGCGCGTCAACACCCTCAAGCTGCGCCGCGAAGAGGCTGCGGCACGATTGGCCGAAGCAGGCTACCCCACCGAACTTACCCCCTATTCCCCCATCGGCCTGCGCCGCCACGATCGCGCACCGTTATTCAATACCCACGCCTACAAAGAAGGACTGATTGAAGTCCAGGACGAAGGCAGTCAGTTGCTTTCCTTCCTGCTCTCCCCCAAACGCAGTGAAATGGTAGTGGACTTCTGCGCCGGGGCCGGCGGCAAGACTCTGCACCTCGGCGCCCTGATGGGCAACACCGGGACGCTGTACGCCTTCGACACCTCGGAAAAACGCCTGGCCAAAATGAAGCCCCGCCTCAAACGGGCCGGCCTGGACACGGTACGCAGCGTGGTGATCGAACACGAACGGGATCGTCGCGTGCAACGTTTGCGCGGCAAGATAGACCGGGTGCTGGTGGACGCCCCCTGCACAGGTCTCGGCACTTTACGCCGCAATCCCGACCTCAAATGGCGGCCCGCAGATCTCAAACACCTCACCGATCTGCAAGGCCGCATCCTCACCGCTGCCGCAGCGCTGCTCAAGCCGGGCGGCCAGCTGGTCTATGCCACCTGCAGCCCGCTGCGCGAGGAAAACGACGCGGTCGTTAATGCTTTTCTGGAGAGTCACCCCGAGTTCAGCCCCCTGCCCGTCTCGGAAACTCTCGCCCGTAAGGGAATAGTTCTGCCCGGGAATAATGAATCCTACCTGCGGCTCTACACCCACCGTCACCACACCGACTGTTTCTTTGCCGCCCTGTTGCAGCGGCAACGTTAAAATTCTACCGTATTTTCTTCTAGGACTCCGTGAAAACGTGGGCAACACAACTTGATCCCATAGGTTTCAAGTCATTGACTTAGATTTCACCGCACATGAATCATCGTCATCATCGTGGATGACGGCGCCAACGAACTTCGACCAGTGAATAGCTGGTGCTGCGCCCGCCAGCCGGGTCTTTGACCAATATCCCACGCTTCACGAGATCATCAATGTCACGGGATGCCGTGTCCTGCGAGCATTTACCAAGCGACGCCCATTTCGATGACGTCAGCTTACCCTCGAAGCCGTCCAGCAGGCGATTGAGGGTTTTCCTCTGCCGGTCGTTGAAATGCTCTCCATTATGTATTTCCCAGAAGCGTGCTTTCTTGAGCACCTCTGCCAGCAATGTCTCCGCGCCCTCGAAGGCGCGGCCGAGACAACCTAAGAACCACTCGAGCCAGTCCGTAATGTCGAGATTACCTTTCTGGGTCACTTCCAGAATATCGTAATATGCCTTGCGCTCCACGCGGATTTGCGCGGACATACTGTAAAAACGTTGTGGGCTGTTTTCTGACCGCGCCAGCATCATGTCCGCGATCGCGCGGGCGATCCGGCCGTTGCCGTCGTCTAAGGGGTGAAGGGTGACAAACCAGAGATGGGAAACGGCAGCCTTCAACACTGCATCTATAGGCGCGTTGCCGTTGAACCACGCCAGAAACGCACGCATTTCACGATTGATCCGATTGGCGGCAGGCGCTTCGTAATGAACCCGCTCCCGCCCTATAGGCCCGGAGATAACTTGCATCGGCCCGGTACCGTCGTCACGCCAAGCGCCGACACGGATAGGGATCATGCCACTGCGTCCGGTCGGAAATAGCGCGGCGTGCCAGTCGAACAGCCGCTGACCTGTGAGCGGCGCATCAAACTTTTGCGTAGCGTCCAGCATCATCTCTACCACACCCTCTACGTGGCGATCGGCAGATGCTAGCGCCCCCACATCCAGACCGAGACGGCGGGCAAGCGACGAACGCACTTGCTCCTTATCGAGAATTTCGCCCTCAATCTCACTGGATTTGATCACTTCTTCGGTGAGGGTTTGAAGCGCGGCCTCGGCGCGTAGCGTGAAGCCAAGCGCTTCCATCCGCCCAATGAGCCGCCCCTGACGGTGACGCACGGTGGTAAGCCGTTCAGCCAGGCGTTCCTGACTCCAGCGAAATTTCGGCCAGGCCTTTAGCTGATGAATATACTTTGTCGCCATAATATCCGCTCTTAATGCGGAGATTATGGCGGTTATTCTCCGCAAACGCAACCATATTTTGCGCTAAAAATGCGGAGAATATAGGTTCTAATCTCCGCGCTGATACTGTTACTACCCCCAGGTTGGGCCCGCGATGGCACATGAATGTGTTCATGCAAGACCTGACACCGAGCTTTTCACCGAGCTTTGCGAACTTTGCGAGCTTTGAAGCTTTGAGACCGAGCTTCTCACGCGCGGCGATTTGTTGATAAAGAGGGGGCGGAACATCGCGAAAAAAGCATAGCAGGGGATGATGCTACTTAGCTAGGCCTGATAATCATCTAGCCGACTCCTAAACAGGGGGTTATCGTTTGAGTTGCA
>CAYUAZ010000014.1:0-17911 GCA_964442865.1 uncultured Gammaproteobacteria bacterium | reverse complement strand
ACCTGCCGCAAACACACCATGTGAATGGCAAATCACCAGGACGGAGGAGGGCGTCAAGGCGCTGTGCCAGGACGCGGCTGGCAAGTTAGCCGGTTTCGCCCTCTCTGGCAAGGCGACCGCTGAGAAAATGGCATTGGCCGCGCAACTACCGCCTCTGCTGAGCTAACAGCAGTGTTTGACAAAGCCCGCCGCCGCGCATGAGACTGCAGGGCTGGGGAGTTTTCGGAGATCTGCTCTTGCTCCGGATTGAGACCGTCGTAGAAGAATGGGTGGTGACGCTGCCTCTGAAAAAGAAGATAATATAGTCCGGCAACAGCCGCTAACAGCACCGGCTGCACGAAATTGAGAAACTGGATACGGTGCTGGCGCAGGCCAGCCGCTAAAAGGAAAGGACAGGTCATGACCAAGATTCAGATTGAATTGCCCGACGCCACCGCGCAAGCTGCGCAGGCTGCCGGATTGCTGACGCCGCAGGCTTTGGATCGCCTGCTATCGAACGCGCTGCGCAGGCAGCAAGCCGCCGACTATCTGCTGACGGTGGCCGATGAAGTGGCCGCCGCAGGGATCGCACCGATGACGATGGAAGAAATCAATGCCGAGGTGAAAGCAGCGCGCAAGGTACGGCGGCAGCGTGCGGATCGTCATTGATACCAATGTGCTGCTGTCCGGCCTGCTGTGGCATGGCACACCCCATACCCTGTTCAATCAGGTGCGCCTCGGCGCCGTCGAATTGATGATGAGCCAGACCTTGCTGGAAGAGTTTGCCGAAACCATCACACGCCAGAAGTTTGCAGCCATTCTGCAACACACGACACGCACACCGGAGCGCATTCTGCATGAGTTGCAGGCTTTGGCAGAGATGGTGGTCGCCCCTTCCTTGCCGCAGCCAGTGTGCCGTGACACGGATGATGATGCGGTGCTGGCGTGTGCGCTGGCAGCACACGCTGATCTGATTGTGTCCGGCGATGCGGATTTGCTGGTGCTCAAACAGTTTCAGGGAATGCGCATCGTAACGGCAGCACAGGCGGTGAAGCGCATCGCAACACCCTAAAGCCGAAACGGCCTTCGTTAGCGGCTAAAAAAAGCCACTCGCTGCCGGGGGTACCGGAGGGAGTGACTTCTTATTGGTTGAAGAAGAGAAAGAGAGATCATCTGGCCTTGTGCCTACGCTTCACGTAGCCAAGCCAGTATGTCAAGAAAGTAGACCTGGCCCTGTGCCCCTACTGGCCCTGTGCCCCTATGGCCCTGTGCCCCTAACTGCTCTTTCCATTTATAGAGCTGGTTCCGGCGTACATTTAACTCCCGTGCAAGCTCGGCTGCCGGTTTGTCGCCTCTATCCAACAGCCGTACCGCTTCCAGCTTGAATTCCTTCGTATGAATCTTGCGCTTTTGCATCGAACACCTCCTCGGGGTAGTATCCCCTTATCTGGGTGTCCGTGAAATCAGGGGTGGCTCAAACTGACCCAGTTGCCCCTGACTGCTTTGCTAAAGCTGGGTTTATCAACCAAGGCGCGCTGCTTCGCACCAGCGGGTCCGTTCCTTAAATGATTGTGCCTCACGCCTGGTCTTAGTGATATAGGACTTGTACTCTGCTTCGGATATAGCCGCCTCGAGTTGATCTAACGCCCGAGTTGCTTCTGGGCCGCACATTTTTGAGAGCGCAATTACCGAGATCCTAAACGTCCCTTTCTCCTTTTGCTTGGCGATGGCCAGTATCCCACCTACGTCTTTTGCATCATCGATCAGCGACAATGTCAGGATGGCATTTCTGGCAACGTCAATATCCGTACTGCTAATCAGCCCGACAACAAACCGGTGTATCTTTTCCCTGTCGATTTTTGTTTTTCCGTTCGCTGCGGCTTGCAGGAGCATGTTGGCGATGTCCAACTTCACGATGTCAGTGTTGATCGTTGCCCAAGGTAGCTCAGGATATTTGTCTTTTCGACTATCCCACAGATCACGAATAAAGGGCAAGATTTCACCCTGATAGGTCATTTGCTTAACTGTGTTCAGTGCTCTGAGCACACGATCGATGTCCTTCATTTTCAACTCAGTGGTTAATTCTTCGACGCTGACGTAGGCATCGCTCGACGCTAATGTATGTGCGCTGCTAAATAACAACCAACAGGATATGAACAACACTGCTACTTGCCGTATACGGTTAATTGCTCTTGCCATTACATGTCCTCGTCAACTTTGCAGTCAGAATCAGAATCCTCCCCGGCCAAGGAGGCGAATGAGACGATGCCTCCAATCCAGTCGTTCGTCAATTAGCGTTCTTGTGGAATCCAAGGTCTTGTCCATTTTGAACGAGCTGCGGAATGTTTCAGTTTTCCCACACTCGCCTTCTCTCGTCTCCGTGCAAAACGCCTGCATATGTTGTATCAACTGAGTGTGCAGGTAAACTCTTTGCGCGGCGAGCGTGTACTCGACCTCCCACAGATCAAATTGGATTTCTGGCCCAATCGGAGGTTGGCGTGGACCACCGGGTCCAACACCCCAACCTGTGGGAATCGGTACCGGAAGGCTAAACTGAGCAAGAATAGTTTCATCGATCTCCTGCCATTCTCGTCTCGATACTCCAAGGGTGTAGCTGATGCAGTCAGCAATGAGTCCAAGAGGATCTGTATGGTTGATCGGGTTATTACCAACATAGGTGTACGAGTTCAGCCCCCCCGCCAGCCCAATCGGATCCTCCGAGAGAAACCGCTGCCACTGGGGACTGTAATACCGCGCCCGGTAATAGTATAACCCCGTGCCGTCGTTTTCTCTTCCCGTGTATTGGAAGGCGTTGGGGTTGGTTGTTCCGGTGACGGTGGTGTTGCCAAACGGGTCGTAGCTGTAGTTGGTCTGGAGGGTGCCGGCGCTGTCGGCGAGGGCGAGAGTGCTGCCGAGGGCGTCGGTGAGGTAGCTCTGGGTGCCACTGCTGTCGGTGCGGCTGAAGCGCTCGTCTATGCCTAAGCCGGTGAGGTAGTTGACGGTCTGGGTGGTGGTGGTCGTCCCGGCGCTGGTCTTGCCGGCCTTGTCCCAGGTGGCCCGGCCGCTGTAGATATTTCCTTTTTTATCGCGGATGACAGTATTTTTAAGTATATGTATCTCCAATCCCGGGAGATCAGGGTGCTTTACAACGATATCAGTGGGTGCTGGAGCACCGATATCTGCCCAATCTTTATTGCGGATGCGCGGGAGGTATAAGACATAAGAAAGCTCCGTAACTCTGTCTTCCTTGACATCCACGCCCACCACAAACTGGGCGTACTCTTGGCCTGCTTTACTGGCCGTCGAGCCGTCTACGATTAACTCATGATGGCCTACAGGCACACCGGTGAGGGTAAAGCGGCCATTGGCGTCGGTAAGGGTCGAGATCGCGCCGAGCGAAACCGTTACATTCTCTACTGGCCTAGGGCATAGGCTTGACGAGGCTTAATTTCCAGGTAATATGATAATGTCAATATCATTAGCATATTTGAGGGTAACACCATGTCAAGCACAGAAAGATTGGTTGTCCTGCTGACCCGCAAGGAAAAGGCCTCAATTTCAGCAAGGGCAAAGAGCGCCCAGCTTACAATGGGTGAGTTTGTCCGCCGCGCCACCGGGACGTACGACCCCAGAGAAGACGATTCGTTGCTGGACGGGCTCATCACCCAGGTTGAAAAATCCACGGCACAGGCCAACAAAGCCCTAGATGGTGCGCTGAAGGCTATCGCGGAATCAAACAAAAGAATCGCCAGCAGGCAGCAAGCAGTCCGTGCCAAGCGTGCCGTGAAAAAGGCAGCCTAAATGGCGATCAGCGACAAGCTTTGGAATGCCCTCACAACCGTCATTAAAATGAACGACAAGGTCGTTGGGCTGGCGGAGCAGGTGAAAGGCCAACAAGTGAAGATCGAAGACCTCACCGCCCGCGTCATACGTCTTGAGACGGCGCTGGAAATCGCGATTGCGGCACAAGGCAGGAGATTGATAGGAAAGAAATAGGCAAGGTACCCCGTGATTACTTCAGCATACCTCACTATTTAACATAATATATATTATACGAAGTAAATGTTATAGCAACTCGGGAATTCGCAAGGTTGATTGATTAGTGATGGGGCTGCGCGCTGTTAAACAACCTGAAGAAGTTTTGCGTACTGGCCTCGGCAATGGCCTCGACAGGCTGGTTACGCAACTCAGCGATTTTTTTGGCGACGTAACTCACGTAGGCGGGTTGATTCGTCTTGCCGCGAAACGGAATCGGGGCGAGATAGGGGGAGTCGGTTTCTATCAGGAGACGATCCAGAGGCACACGCGCGGCGACGTCGTGCAGAATCGTTGCCTTGGGGAAGGTCACGATGCCGGAAAATGAGATGTAGAAATTGAGATCAAGGGCCTGGCGAGCGGTTTCCCAGTCTTCGGTGAAGCAGTGCATCACCCCGCCGATCTGATCGGCGCCCTCCTCCCGCATGATTCTTAAGGTATCTTGCTTGGCATCGCGGGTGTGGACGATGAGGGGTTTGCCGCTCAGTTTAGCGGCGCGGATGTGGGTGCGAAAACGTTCATGCTGCCAGGTGAGATCGCCCTTGCAGTGGAAATAATCGAGGCCAGTCTCGCCGATGGCGACAATGCGTGGATCTTGCGCGAGATGGACTAATTCTGCGACGCTGGGTTCGCGGCAATCTTGCTCTGTGGGATGCACGCCAACCGAGGCATAGACGTTATCGAAGCGTCGTGCGAGGTTGAGCACGACGGGAAAATTCTCCAGGTTGATGCACACGCAGAGCATGTGTGTGACGCCCGCACGACCGGCGTTTTCAATCGCGCCGCTGATGTCACCGTTATAAGCGGTAAGATCGAGCCGGTCGAGGTGGCAGTGGGAGTCAACCAGCATTAAATGTTACATCGTGAGGGTTTCGCGTTCGCCCTGCAGCATACCCGCGAGGTGGCCTTCTATTTTGTTGCGCGCGGCGCCACCATCCAAGTCACTGAACTGTACGCCAATACCGGCTACCCGCCCGCCTTGGGCGCCCTTGGGTGTGATCCAAATCACCCGGCCGGCGATGGGGAATTTTTCCGGTTCGTTCATGAGGGAAAGTAGCAGAAAGATCTCGTCGCCCAGTTGATAGGCCTTGTTGGTGGCGATGAACAGTCCACCGTGTTTAACGAAGGGCATATAGGCGCCGTACAGGGCGGCCTTGTCCTTGAGGCTGACGGATACTATGCCCTGACGGGCAGGCATTGCCGTGGGTTGATCTGCCATGGGGGTGCTCCTCTTCGCCTATCTTTGTCTATGTTGCTGCAACAACCGTACCGTTTACATTCAGCCAGGATATTAGCACATCCTCCAGTAAAAGCTGAGGGTTGAGCGGGCGGCTGCTGAGCAGTAAGGCGCCCTGCACCTGATCCAGCAACTTATACAATGGCTTGAGTTCAATCTGTGCAGCAAGCCGATTGAGGCGCTGCGCAAGATCCGGGTTGGCGAGATAAGGCGGTTCTGCAGTATGACGCAGCCTTATCATGTCGCCGGTCCAAGACAACAACTGACTCAAGGTTTCCGCCACAGGGTTTTGTGACCACGCGGCGGCGACGGCCACGGGGTCGGCTTGCCGCTGTAGCAGACGTTCCAGATCCGCAAGCAGAGCCAGCCTGTGTTTAAGTACGTCGCTCGCGGCCAGCGCAAGCGCAGTGAGTGGCGCACCGTGGGCGACATTGAGCAATTCAGAGGCATTCGTGGGCGGGCCTAACTGCGCGCTGAGCCAAGCGAGCGCTACGTCGTGCGGCGGGATTTCGAAGTGCAGATTTTGACAACGACTGCGTATCGTCGGCAGCAGCAAGCCTGGAGTGTGACTAATAAGCACCAGCAGCGTTTGCGGAGGCGGCTCTTCGAGAGTCTTGAGCAGGCTGTTGGCGGCGGCGACGTTCATCTGCTCGGCCGGGGCGATGATCGCAATTTTATAACCCCCGCCATGACTCTTGAGGGTCATCACACCGTTAAGTTCACGCACTTGGTCTACCTTGATGGGTTTGTCGCCGCCCTCCTCGGGAGTGATCTGGAAAAAGTCGGGATGATTGCCCGCGAGATACAGCATGCAGTCACGACATTGGCCGCACGGCTGGCCCTTTGAGTCCGGCTGCGTACACAGCAGGGATTGGGCAAAGAGTTGCGCCAGATGAAATTTTCCGAGCCCGGGGACTCCTTTGAACAGCAGTGCGTGCGGCAGGCGTTGAGTGCTGCGCAGGTTTTGCAGACTTTCCCAGAGCGGACGCTGCCACGGATAAATGCCCTGTTCGGGCTGCGCCGTCGTCACCATGACAATACTTCATCCATAACCTGTTTGATCTGCTGCTGCACCTCTGCAAGTTCACGCGCGGCGTCTATGATACGAAATCGTTGCGGATGCCGGTGCGCCTGGTCGAGATAAGCCGCCCGCACCCGTTCGAAAAACGCGATATCTTCGCTCTCGAAGCGGTCGCGCGCGCTGCGTTGTGCGGCCCGTTCCAGGCCGAGCCGCACCGGGATGTCCAGCAGCAGGACGAGATCGGGGCGCAGCTCGCCTTGCAGCCATTGCTCCAGAACCTCGATACGTTCGCGCGCGAGGCCCCGCCCGCCGCCTTGATAGGCATAGCTGGCCTCGGTGAAACGGTCGCTGAGCACCCACTGCCCGGCGGCGAGCGCGGGACGGATCAGCCGGGCAAGGTGCTCGGCGCGCGCGGCGAACATAAGCAGGGTTTCGGTCTCTACCGCCACGCCCTCCTGCCGGTGCGCGAGCAACAGGCTGCGGATCTGTTCGGACAAACCCGTGCCGCCGGGTTCGCGGGTGACGATAACTTGTTTGCCCGCAGCGGTGAGCACGTCACGAATATGGCCGATGCAGGTGCTCTTGCCCGCGCCTTCCACGCCTTCCACGGTGATGAAGCGGCCACGGTTCATGGTGTGTGCGGTCCCGGTTTATGTGGGTTCACCTGGTATTTTTGCACCGCCCTGTTGTGTTCCGCGAGGGTCTCCGAAAAGGTGTGACTGCCGTCGCCGCGCGCGACGAAATAAAGCGATTTTCCAGTTTCTGGATGCAGCACCGCGCGGATGGAGGCGGCGCCCGGCAAGGCAATGGGGGTGGGCGGCAGACCGGTGCGCGTATAGGTGTTGTAAGGCGTGTCACGCTCCAGGTCGCGGCGGCGCAGGTTGCCGTCGAAATCGCTACCCAAACCATAGATTACCGTAGGGTCGGTCTGTAATTTCATGCCCGCCTGCAGACGTCGCAGAAATACTCCCGCGATAGCGGGGCGTTCGCTAGCCACGGCGGTTTCCCTTTCCACAATCGAGGCCAGGATCAAAGCCTCATAAGGTGTCTTGAACGGCAGATTTGGATCGCGGTTGGCCCATTCCTTGTTCAGGTACGCTTGCATCGCCTGGTAGGCGCGCTGGTAAAAGGCGGCATCCGTGGCGCCCCTGGGGAAATGATAGCTATCGGGATAAAAACGTCCTTCCGGGTGCTCCCCGTTCCATCCCAGGCGCTGCATGAGTTGTGCGTCGCTGAGTCCCATAAGTGTCTGCTGTAAGGCCGGGTGTTGCTGCACGACCGCGCGGAATTGTTTGAAGGTCCACCCTTCCACGACCGTGAGCGAGTATTCCACAACCCGGCCCGCCACCCATAGCTCCAGCAACTCCGGTGGGGTTGTGCCGGGTTTAATTTCGTACTCGCCCGTCTTGATCTGCTGCGCCCTCCCCTGCCACCGCGCCAGCCAGACCAGATAGTGAGGCTGCTGCAAGACGCCGCGCCGGTGCAGATCACTCGCAATACCTTTCAGGTTAGTCCCAGCCTTGATTTCGTAATGGAGAGGGCTGGCGCCTATGGCCAGCGGTGTGCGGATAAAGTGCCGGTACTCGATGGCCGCACCCGCCGCCAGCAGGGTAATGGCCACGATGAGCAGCCCCAATGATCTTATAAAAAACTTTAACATTATGCGCTATAGCTTTGTATATGCTCATAAACTAACGCTGTTACCGGGCCTGGTTTCAACACGGTGCCGGCGATCTCGCGGATAGGCCAGATGCCTATCAGGCTGTTGCACAAAAAACCCTCTTCAGCACTGCGTACGTCGGCGAGTGTGAGCCGGGTGACGGCGTAAGGGATGGATAGCCTGGCCGCGCTCTCGATGATACACGCCCGCATGATGCCTGCCACACCGCTGGCTGACAAATCCGGGGTGAGCAGCCGTCCCTCCTTCACGACGAACAGATTACTCTGAGTGGCCTCGATTACGTTTCCTGCCTGATCCAGCATCAGGCCTTCGGGGATATCCGGGTCATCCCACTCGCTGCGCGCCAGCACCTGTTCGAGCCGGTTAAGGTGCTTGATGCCGGCCAGCGCGGGGTTAATGCCCAAAGGTGTTTGACAAATCCGCACCCGCACGCCCTCTTGCCAAAAGCGCTGCGGCCATTCAGGCCAGGGGTAACGCGCTACGATGCGGGTGGCGGGTGAGGCATGAGAGATGGGCGAGGCACGATAACCGCGTGCGCCTGCGCCGCGTGTAATAATAATTTTCAGCACGGCGCGCTCGGCGCCATCACAGATTTGCTCGGTTTCAGCGCGCAACAAGGCGGGATCGGGCGGCTTAATGCTCAACCGGCTGCAACCCAGGCCCAGCCGCTGCATATGTCTGTCCCACAACAGCAGCGCCCCGTTCTTCACCGCTATCGTTTCAAACAACCCATCGCCATAATGCAGGCCGCGATCTTGTGCGCTGATCTGGTCTGCGGGCTGGCCATTAACAAGTATCATGCGTGGGCGCCCAATGCTCGCAGCAGACCACGCGCCTTGGCGCGCGTCTCTTCCAGTTCGCGTTCTGGAATAGAATCCGCGACGATGCCCGCCCCCGCGCGCAGGCTGATGTGCTGGCCTTGTTTCACCAGCGTTCGGATCAGAATGTTCAAATCCATACTGCCGTCGTGATTGAGGTAACCCATCGCGCCGGTGTAAGGGCCGCGTGCGGTTTGTTCGAGTTCGGCGATGATCTCCATGCAGCGCACCTTGGGGCAGCCGGTGATGGTGCCGCCCGGAAACACGGCGCGGATCACCTGACCGGGCGTGACGCCGGGCCGCAATCTTCCCGACACACTGGAGACGATGTGGTGCACATGGGCGTAACTCTCGGTCGTCATCAACTCCTCCACGCGCACGCTGCCCGGCACGCACACCCTACCCAGATCATTGCGTTCGAGATCAATCAGCATAATATGTTCCGCGCGTTCTTTGGGATGGGCCAGCAGGGTCTGAATATCCGCCGCATCCGCACCATGATTTTCGAGCCTGGGCCGCGTGCCGGCTATCGGGCGGGTTGCTACGCGATCACCTCGCACACACACCAGCCGCTCCGGCGAAGAACTGATAATAGCGCTATTGCCATACACGGCCAAGCCGGCAAACGGCGCCGGATTGGCTGCGCGTAACTGTTGGTACACCTCCGCCGCTGAGGCAAGTGGATGCAATTCACCGCGCCATTCACGCGAGAGATTGACCTGAAACACGTCACCCTCGCGGATATAGCGCAGAATACGCTGTACACCGTTAAGAAAATTTTGTGGCGGGTCTTCCTGTAGTATCACCCGGGGTAAAGCAGCCTGAGTCACGCTGGGCTTGTCCAGCGTTTGGATATCGGCTGCTATTGCCTCCAGCAATTCAGATCGCTCCGAGAGCACCAAGGTCTCTTGTGTGGCGTGATCACGGATCACCGCCGCCGGAATGCGGGTGGCAAAAGCGATGGGTAGCGAGCTATTCGCGGCCGACAAGCGCAAGCTGGGTTCGATTTGTGCAGCCAGTTCATAACCGAGATAGATGAACCAGCCGCCACGAAAGGGAAGATCCGCCACCGAGGCCGCTGTGGCGAGCTGTTCAGCCCACCGCCAGTCGAGGCTTTCCAGAAAATCCGCTTCGCGCAGGTCGGTAAGCGTCAGCGTCTCGCCGGGAAAGGCAAACAAGATGTCGTAGCGTGCGCTCGGTGTGCCGTGGACGACACTTTCCAGCAAATAGGGATAACGCGCCGGATTCAGCCGATGCAGGGCCAGTGGGTCAATCTGATAGTTTACGGCCATCACGGTTGGCCGAAGGGTTCAACGCAAACGGCTGAATACCAGCGTGCCATTGGTGCCGCCGAAACCGAAGGAGTTTGACAACACTACGTCAATCTTCATGGGGCGCGCCTCGTTCGGCACATAATCCAGATCGCATTCAGGATCGGGGGTGAACAGGTTGATGGTCGGCGGGGCGACCTGGTCGCGGATGGCCAGGATGCTGAAAATGGCCTCGATACCCCCGGCCGCACCCAGCAGGTGGCCGGTCATGGATTTGGTGGAGCTGATGGCGACCTTGTAGGCATATGCGCCAAAGGCGGACTTGACGGCGAGGGTCTCGGCTTTATCGCCGGAGGGTGTGGAGGTGCCGTGCGCGTTGATGTAGTCCACTTGGCGGGGTTCAATGTGGGCGTTGCGCAGGGCGTTCTGCATGCAGCGGCGTGCGCCGTCCCCGCCTTCCGACGGCAGGGTCATGTGGTAGGCGTCGCCGCTCATCCCTGAGCCGATCAACTCGGCGTAAATTCTCGCGCCGCGCCGTTTGGCGTACTCGTATTCCTCCAGCACGATCACGCCCGCGCCGTCGGCGAGCACGAAGCCGTCACGGTCGCGGTCCCATGGCCGGCTGGCAGTCGCGGGATCGTCGTTGCGGGTGGACAAGGCGCGCGCGGCACAAAACCCGCCCAAACCGGTGGGGGAAGTCGCCATCTCGGCGCCGCCCGCGACCATGACATCGGCATCGCCGTATTCTATGAGGCGTGCGGCCATACTTATGTTGTGTCCGCCGGTCGAACAGGCGGTGACGATAGCGAAATTCGGCCCCTTCATGCCATACATGATGGACAGGTTGCCGGAGATCATATTGATGATATTGCTGGGGACGAAGAACGGCGAAATCTTGCGCGGGCCGCCTTCCAGGTAGGCGAGATGGCCCTTCTCGATACCCGACAACCCCCCTATTCCTGACCCGATGGCTACACCGATACGTTCGGCGTTGGCCTCGGTTACGACGAGCCCGGCGTCGGCGATCGCCTCTTTACCCGCTGCGATTCCGTAGTGGATGAAGGGGTCCATCTTTTTGACATCTTTCGCAGGGATGTAGCGGGCTGGATCAAAATTCTTAATGCTGCCACCGAAACGGGTGGAGAACTGGCTGACGTCGAAGTGCGTGATGGGACCGATGCCGCTGTTCCCGGTCAGGATGGCTGCCCACGATTCCTGCACGGTCAGGCCAACCGGCGAGACCATGCCAAGCCCGGTGATGACGACACGTCGTTTTTCCACCTTAGATCTACCTTAAAAAACAGTAAAGGCCGCGCTCACTCCGTAGTGAGGCGGCCTAGCCTGCGAATGAAAATGTATTTAGGCCTGTTGATGATGGGCGTTGATGTAGTCTATGGCCTGCTGGACGGTGGTGATTTTTTCCGCCGACTCGTCGGGGATTTCACACTCAAATTCTTCTTCCAGGGCCATGACCAGTTCGACCGTGTCGAGAGAGTCCGCGCCAAGATCGTCCACAAAGGAGGACTCGTTGCTGACCTCCTCGTCCTTCACCCCTAACTGCTCTACCACGATTTTCTTGACGCGCTCGGCAACATTATTCATGACGAAAACTTCCTCCCAACATTGGTAGCGAATTATAAACTGTATTTCAGTGAAAAGCGTAAAGGAATCTCTGATTTGTTCAGAGATTCCTGCGGAACACGGGTGTGCTGCTATTTTTCAAATACGTAAGGATTTGAAAAATGAAGAAAAGCAAAAATCATATTTTTGCTTTTCTTGCTCCGAGAAGCCCAGGATGGACTTATTCAGAGCTTCCCTAAAGCGGAAACTATAAACCTTGATCAAGACGGATATTTGACACTAGGCCATATACATTCCGCCGTTGACGTGTAATGTCTCTCCGGTGATGTAGGAAGCCGCCGGTGAGGCCAGGAAGGCGACGGCCGCCGCCACTTCATCGGCAGTGCCCAGGCGATTCAGCGGGATCTGCTGCAATAACTGGTTACGGTGTTCTTCATTGAGCGCACGGGTCATATCGGTGTCAATAAAGCCCGGCGCTACGGCATTGACGGTGATCCCGCGCGAGCCCACTTCGCGCGCCAGAGACTTGGTGAATCCGATCATGCCGGCCTTGGCCGCAGCATAGTTAGCCTGGCCGGCGTTGCCCGTCAGTCCCACCACCGAGGCGATGTTGATTATACGCCCTCGGCGCGCCTTCATCATCCCGCGTATACAGGCCTTGCACAACCGGTAGACCGAGGTGAGGTCGGTGGCAATGATGTCGTCCCACTCCTCGTCCTTCATGCGCATCAACAGGTTATCACGGGTAATGCCTGCATTATTGACCAGGATGGTGGGTATGCCGTGGGTCTTTTCTACCGTTTCAAAGAGATCAGTGATAGAGCTCTGGTCGGTGACGTTTAGTACCTGTCCAGAACCTTTTATTCCATTATTTTTCAGTAAATTACTGAGTGTTTCTGCACCAGTTTCTGAAGTAGCAGTTCCGACCACTACCGCGCCTAAGCGGCCCAACACCAGGGCGATGGCCTGCCCGATGCCCCGGCTTGCTCCGGTCACCAGCACGATTTCATTGTTTAATGTAGTCATGAACTTTCTATTATGAAGTCTCGATGGCCGTCAGGGCCAGCTCCAAACCGGCGGTGTCTGACATCGCCATGCACCTCAAGTCGGGGGCGATGCGTTTGTTGAGCCCGGTGAGCACTGCGCCGGGGCCGCATTCTACCAGAAGCTGCACCCCTTCGGCCGCCATCCCACGGATAATCTCCACTCAGCGCACCGGCTGATAAAGCTGTCTCGTCAGGCTGGTGCGTATCGCATCGGGGTCTTGGACGGCGGCGGCGTCCACATTGTTGATAACGGGTACGCGCGGCGGCCGGATGGCGACCCCCGCCAAATCGCGCGCCAGACGCTCGGCGGCGGGACGCATCAGCGCGCAATGGGAAGGAACGCTCACCGGCAGGCGCAAGGCCCGCTTGGCCCCGGCCTGTTTGGCCAGCGCCATAGCCCGCTCCACCGCTGCGGTATGCCCGGCGAGCACCACCTGGCCGGGCGAGTTGAAGTTGACCGCCGCGACCACCTGGCCGGTCATTTCCGCTTGTGCGGTGGCGCAGACCGCAATCACTTGCCCATCATCCAGACCCAGTATGGCCGCCATCGCACCCTCGCCTTCCGCCACGGCCTCCTGCATATAACGTCCGCGCGCCGCCACCAATGCTACGGCGTCGCTGAACGACACGGCCTCGGCGCACACCAGGGCGCTGTATTCGCCCAGGCTGTGCCCGGCCATCCGCTCCGGGATGGCCGCACTGCGCGACTGCCACACCCGCCACACTGCGACATCGGCGGCCAGCAGCGCGGGCTGGGTATGGGTGGTTTGGTTAAGCGTTTGTTCCGGGCCTTCCTGAGTGAGGCGCCACAGATCGTAACCCAACACCTCCGAAGCCTCCGCATAGGTTTCCGGCACCAGCGGATAGGCTATGGCGAGCTCGGCGAGCATGCCGACCGACTGCGAGCCCTGACCAGGGAATACAAAACCGAATTTAGTTTGCGGCATAGAATACTTGCTGGGTGAACGCTAATACTTCAGCAACGTCGAGCCCCAAGTGAAGCCGCCGCCGAAGGCTTCCAGTAGCAAGGTCTCGCCGCGTTTGATACGCCCGTCGCGCACCGCGACATCCAGCGCCAGAGGTACCGAGGCGGCAGAGGTGTTGCCGTGCTCGGCCACGGTGACGACCACACGCTCCATCGGCATCTTTAACTTCTTTGCGGTGGCCTCGATGATGCGGATATTGGCCTGATGCGGAATCAGCCAGTCTATGGCCGACTGGGGCAGGTGATTGGCCTCCAGGGTTTCATCCACGATGCGGCCCAGGGTGTTGACGGCGACCTTGAAGACTTCATTGCCCTGCATCTGCACATACGCCTTGCCTTCCTGCACCTTGTCATAGCCTTGTGAGACGCCGGCCTGGACCATCAGCAGGTCCTGATACTGGCCATCGGCGTGCAGGTGGCTGGAGAGGATGCCGGGCTCGTCGCTGGCTGCGAGCACCACGGCTCCCGCGCCGTCGCCGAACAACACGCAGGTGCCGCGATCGGTCCAGTCGGTGATCCGCGACATGACATCGGCGCCCACCACCAGCGCGCGCCGCGCGCCGCCGGTGCGGATGAAGCGGTCGGCGATATCGAGCGCGTAGATAAAACCGGTGCAGACCGCCTGGATGTCGAAGGCGGGGCAGCCGTGGATATCCAGGCGTTGTTGCAACAGGCAGGCGGTGCTGGGGAAGATCCGGTCGGGGGTGGTGGTGGCGACGATGATGAGATCTATATCGGCCGGGGTGAGGTGCGCCGCCTCAATGGCCCGCCGCGCGGCCTGTTCGGCGAGGTCGCAGGTGTTTTCACCGGCTGCGGCGATGCGCCGTTCACGGATGCCGGTGCGCTCCACGATCCACTGATCGGTGGTGTCCACCCGCTTTTCCAGCTCGGCATTGGTCAGCACCTGGGCGGGCAGATAGCCGCCCGTGCCGGCGATCCGGGAATAGCGGGCCGTCAAAGGGCGTCCCTCTCCGCCAATTGCGACTCCAGTTGCTTGCCGATGCGTTGCGGTACGTTCTTGTCCACCTCCAGCAGCGCCTCTTTGATGGCGTTGCTGAAAGAAACGACGTCGGCGCAGCCGTGACTCTTGATGACGATGCCTTGCAGGCCGAGAAAGCTCGCGCCGTTATAGTTGCGCGGGTCTATCTTGCGCTGCACAGCTTGGAGCACGGGCAGGGCGATGACGGCCGCCAAGCGGGTGAGCAGGTTGCGTTTGAATTCTTGCTTGATGTAGTGGCCGATCATCTGCGCCACGCCTTCGCTGGACTTGAGCGCGACATTACCGGTAAAGCCGTCGCACACCACCACGTCCACCTCGCCGCTGTAAATGTCGTCGCCTTCCACGAAGCCGATATAATTCATGTCGCTGTTGCCGAGCAGGCGCGCAGCGTCCTTGACACGCTCGTTGCCCTTGATTTCTTCCTCGCCGATATTGAGCAGACCCAGCTTGGGGTTGGCGATGTTGTCCACGGCGCTTACCAGCACGCTGCCCATGACGGCGAATTGAAACAATTGTTCGGGGCTGCAATCCACGTTGGCGCCGAGATCGAGCATGTGGGTACGGCCGGTGCGGGTGGGCAGCGCGGCGCAGATGGCCGGGCGGTCTACGCCGGGGAGGGTTTTCAGGACATAACGCGCGGTGGCCAGCAGCGCGCCGGTGTTGCCGGCGCTGACGCAGGCGTGCGCCCTACCCTCTTTCACCAGATTGATCGCCACCCGCATCGAGGAATCTTTTTTCAGGCGCAGGGCCTGGGAGGGTAGTTCATCCGATTCCACTTGTTGCGAGGCGTGCTGGATGTGCAAACGCTCATGGGGCGTGCTCACCCGCAGTTCGTGGGTCAGTAACTCCTGATCGCCTACCAGGATAAGCTGGATATCCTGGCGCTCGGCAAGCATCCGTAGCGCGGCGGGAACCACGACGGGAGGGCCATAATCCCCTCCCATGGCGTCAAGGGCGATGGTGATGGGTGTATTCATCAGCCGTGCGTCGGGGGGTAGTGCTTTACGGCGCTCAAAATGCGAGCACAGCCGCAGCGAGATTCAGCTCAGCGATCCGCTGCTTACTCGCCCTTGCCGGCGATGACCTTGCGCCCGCGGTAGTAGCCGCTAGGGCTGATATGGTGGCGCAGGTGGGTATCGCCCGTGCTGGGCTCGATGGACAATGTCGCTGCGGTGAGCGCATCGTGGGAGCGGCGCATGCCACGCTTGGAGGGTGTTTTACGGCTTTTTTGTACTGCCATGGGTGATTCCTCTTAACTTAAAGACTCACCATTATAAATGGTTAGCGGCTTTTCTTCCAATCCGACAACACCGCAAAGGGTTTGCGGGTGTCCCGTGCTTTCCCCTCGCGCTCTTGAGCCGAGGCCGGGCACTGCGATTCAGGGTGTTTGGGCACCAGGGGCAGGTACAACAGCAGCTCGTCCTCTATAATGTCCAACAACACTACCGGCTCGGCCCCGACCATTAAAGACTCATAGTGACCAGGCAGAGCGTCCGCCTCGGCCGGAGAGCTCACCAGACCCAAGCTCGTATCGAGGTCTACGGTGAAGTCCATAGGCTGCATGCAGCGTTGGCAGGTCAATATGAGCTTGCCGTGCACCTGCCCGTGCAGATAGGGTATTCGTTCGGGGTCTAAACCGAATTCCAGAGTAACCTCTAGCGTTCCCTCCTTGGAATGTAGAGAGGGCGTCAGCCTGCGCATTGCCGCCAGCGCTACTTCACCGGATAACAGCTCTCCCGCGCCGGCCAGTTGCAGCGGGTCTATATGCAACGGTAGCCGCTTTGACATAGGTCGCGCATAATATAGCTAAACAGCCATACAGTCAAAACGCTACGGCCCGCCCGAAAACTATGCAGCAACTCATCCTGGCTTCAACCTCGCCCTTCAGAAGACAGTTACTGGAACGCTTGGGCCTGCCTTTCGACATCGTCTCGCCGCAGACCGACGAGACCCCCCTGCCCGGAGAGGCGCCGCCGCAACTGGTGCATCGGCTCGCGGAGGCCAAAGCCAGGGCCGTGGTGCAGCAGTATCCCGCCGCCCTGATTATCGGCGGGGATCAGGTCGCCATCTTTGAAAGTGACATTATTGGCAAGCCGGGCAACCATCAAGCGGCCGTCGCCCAACTGCGGCGCTTTTCAGGACACAGCCTGCAATTTCATACCGGCATTGCCCTGCTGAACAGCGCCAGCGGAACCATTCAGATCGAGGTCATACCCACGACGGTACAGTTTCGCTCGCTGAGCGAACAGCAGATAACCCATTATTTAAACCGCGAACAACCTTATCAATGCGCGGGCAGTTTCAAATCCGAAGGTCTGGGGATAGCCCTGTTCGAGAGCATCCACGGCGACGACCCCACGGCCCTGATGGGTCTGCCGCTGATTGCGCTGGTGCAAATGTTGGAACGCGAAGGCGTGCGGGTGATTTAGCATCCGCGAAAAATTCTACAAGACGCTGATGTCCTGGCTCGCCGGGACGGGCGCATCAACCCCGAAGGCGGTGAGAGTCCGTGTGGAAAAAATCCGCGAGCAACAACGACCGCAGACTATGTATCATTAACCTAAGATGGCTCCCCGGGACGGACTCGAACCGCCGACCCAGTGATTAACAGTCACTTGCTCTACCGACTGAGCTACCGGGGAAGATGAGGGCGTGTATAGTAAGCGCATGGGTAGTATAGGTCAATAGAATGGAGCGATGTAGCGGTCTCCGAAGTCATCAAATCAAAGTAAACCGGTCCCATCGAATGTCATGTTAAACCCAATTCAGCGAGATAGTTGGCCTGAACGGCAAGCCTTGCTCGCGGCCTTATGGCGGATCCTTCCTTCCAAAGATGTCTTGTCTGAGGATGAGGATCTGCGCCCCTATGAGTGCGACGGGCTGACCGCTTATCGGCAACTGCCCGGCGTGGTGTGCCTGCCCGATACGCTCGAACAAGCGCGTGCAATCTTGCGGTTGTGCAACGAGATGCAGGTCCCTGTGGTTGCGCGCGGCGCCGGCACGGGCTTATCCGGCGGCGCGCTGCCGCTTGTTCATGGCGTGGTGCTGAGTCTGGCCCGATTCAACCGCATCCTGGCGCTGGACCCCGTCAATCGCATCGCACGGGTAGAGCCGGGGGTGCGTAACCTCGCCATTTCCGAAGCCGCTATGCCTCATGGCCTCTATTACGCCCCCGATCCCCCCTCGCAAGTCGCCTGCACCACCGCCGGCAATGTCGCGGAACATTCCGGCGGCGTGCATTGCCTGAAAAACCGACC
>CAYUAZ010000013.1:0-18270 GCA_964442865.1 uncultured Gammaproteobacteria bacterium | reverse complement strand
CGACCGGGCAGACCTCGACGCACTGCGGCGTGTCGAAGTGGCCGACGCACTCGGTGCAGAGCTTGGGGTCAATCACATAGATTTCGGGGCCTTGCGAGATTGCGCCGTTCGGGCATTCCGGCTCGCACACGTCGCAATTGATGCACTCGTCGGTAATCATTAACGCCATGAGCGCCGGCCTCTGCCCTAAAAATTCACGCTCTCGCCGCAGCCGCAGGCGGACTTTTCATTGGGGTTGTTGAACTTGAATACCTCGTTCATCCCCTCTTTTGCATAGTCGAGCTGGGAACCGTCCAAAAACAGCAGACTGGCGCGGTCCACCACGACCTTGGCGCCGTTGGACTCGAATACGCTGTCACCCTCGCCGATCTCCTGGGCGATGTCGAAGGTATAGGCCTGACCTGCACAACCGGCTTTACGCAGGCCAAGACGCAGGCCGACGCCGCCCTGTTTGGCAAGCAATTTCTGCACCCGTTGCGCAGCTTTATCGGTGAGTGTGATGGACATGCTGATCTCCTGCCTGTTACAGGCTTAAAAATACTATACCTGATTAAAATAGTCAACTATTACGCAGAGGTATGGAGTTAAGGTAGAATCCCGCTTTATCTTACATAACTCACATAAAGAACTGATAATGCGCGCCTCCCAGCTCCTCCTCTCCACCACCAAAGAAACTCCCGCCGACGCCGAGGTCATCAGCCATCAACTGATGTTGCGCGCCGGCATGATCCGCAAGCTCGCGGCCGGCATTTATACCTGGCTGCCGCTCGGCTTGCGCGTGCTGCGTAAAGTGGAGGCCATCGTGCGCGAAGAGATGAATCGCGCCGGCGCCCAAGAGCTGTTGATGCCCGCCATACAGCCGGCCGAGTTGTGGCAGGAATCCGGCCGCTGGGGGCTTTACGGCGGGGAGTTACTGCGCCTGAAGGATCGTCATCAACGCGATTTCTGCTTCGGCCCCACCCACGAAGAGGTCATTACCGACACAGCGCGCCGCGAGTTGCACAGCTACAAGCAGTTGCCGATGACTTTTTATCAGATCCAGACTAAATTCCGCGACGAACCGCGACCGCGGTTCGGCGTGATGCGCGCGCGCGAATTTCTGATGAAAGACGCCTATTCCTTTCATATAGATCAGGCCTCGCTGCAAGAAACCTATGACACCATGCACGCGGCCTATACGCGCATCTTCACGCGCCTGGGTTTGAACTTCCGCGCCGTGTACGCCGACACCGGCGCCATCGGCGGCAGCGGCTCGCAGGAATTTCATGTACTGGCCGCCTCGGGCGAAGACGCCATCGCCTTTTCCGATGCGAGCGACTACGCGGCCAACGTCGAACTTGCCGAGGCGATTGCGCCTGTAGAATCACGTTCCGCACCAACGCAAAAAAAACAAAAAATCGCCACCCCAGGGAAGAAATCTTGCGAAGAAGTCAGCGAATTTCTACAGATTCCGATTGAAAAAACCGTCAAATCCCTAGCTGTGATAGGTAGCAATGAGCAAATGTATTTGCTGCTACTCCGCGGCGATCATGACCTCAATGAAGTTAAAGCACGCAAAATACTATCATTGGAATCCATTCGCTTGGCCACAGAGGATGAAATTCAGGACACATTTAATTGCAGACCCGGATACATAGGACCTCTCCCCGGAGGATCTTCTATAGAATTCTCTAAACCCGTACATATTGTCGCCGATCAAACAGTAGCGGTTATAAGTGACTTTGTTTGCGGGGCTAACGAAGATGGCTACCATCTTACTGGCTTAAACTTTGTCCGTGATTTACATGAACCGGCTACCGTTGGCGACATCCGCAATGTAGTGGCGGGCGATCCCAGCCCGGATGGCAAGGGCGCCCTTGCCATCGCGCGCGGCATCGAGGTCGGCCACATCTTCCAGCTCGGCACTAAATACAGCTCGGCGATGAACGCCACGGTGCTCGACCAGAATGGCCAGTCGGTGGTCATGACGATGGGTTGTTACGGCATCGGCGTGTCGCGCGTGGTGGCCTCCGCCATCGAACAGAATAACGATGAGCGCGGCATCATCTGGCCGGCGGCGATTGCGCCGTTTCAAGTGGCCTTGCTGCCGATGAACATGCAGAAGTCACAGCGGGTGCGTGAGGCGGCGGAGAAACTTTATCAGGAATTGCAGGGCGTGGGCATCGAGGTGTTGTTCGACGACCGCCCGTTGCGCGCCGGCGTGATGTTCGCCGATGTCGAACTCATCGGCATTCCCCATCGTCTGGTGCTCGGGGAACGCGGGCTGGATGCGGGCACGATTGAATACCAGGGAAGACGTGATACCGAGAGTCAAAACTTACCGCTATCGGGAATAGTGGATTTTATAAAGACACAGCATGCTTGCTAGTGAGGAACTTATGAAAATCATTACTGCCCTCATCGTTATTATGGCCGCCACTCTGTCAAGCGGTTGCGACAATCGGCCCAAAACCGAGCCGCAACCGGCGACGATATTCAAGGAAGAACGCGAGGCGCTCGATAAGGCCAAGGGCGTGCAGCAAACGATAGACCGTCAGGCGGAAGAGCAACGCAAGAAGATGGACGAGGCCGAGAAAGGGCAATAAGTGAAGCTTGGCTACATTCCATGCGTCTAAGCTTCACAGAAACCCTAGCCCTGCAAAACCATATAGTCAATACCCTTGCGCATAGCCTCCCGCCATTGTTTTTCGAGACCGGGCGAAAATTGTTGATCACACTCTTTCACGGCCTTCACGAGACTGTCAATCCAGTATTGATACAGCTTGGGGTCTATGTTCATCCCCTGCTTGCCGTGAGAATGGCCCAGGCGGTCCAAGGCCATCTTGGAGACTTGAGTCCCGTCTTCGTACATAATCATCATGGACATCCCCGACCGCAAAAGCCCCTTTTGCTTGGCAAAGTCCGTCTTCGCAAACATCGGCTTTATCGCCGGGTGAGAGTCCACGAATATTTCATAAAAACGGTCCAGGAATTTAGGATTAACGGTGCACCGTCCATAGCTATCTTTTAATGCTGACATGATTTCCTCGCTTGTTTATGATTGAAATTACTCACGCATAACAGGCAATAACCATGCCATAAAATATCTCCGAAGCCCGTTTAGTTCATTACTAATACTTAAGTGAGCTTAAGAATGACCCCCGCCAAGGGCGGCAGAGTGATCTGAATGGACCACGGCCTGCCCATCCATGGCTGCGGCTCGGCCCACACCCCTGCCTCACCCAAATTAGCGCCGCCGTAGAAGGTCGAGTCTGAATTGAGCGCCGTGTAGTAGTAGCCGGGGTGCGGCACGCCGAGGCGATAGCCGTTACGGGGTAAGGGTGTGAAGTTGAGGGCGATGACCACGGTCTCTGTTTCGCTTTTACGCAAATAGGAAAGCACCGACTGCGCGGCGTCGTGACAGTCTATCCACTCAAAGCCTTGAGCGTCGAAGTCGTAGCGGTGCAGGGCGCCGGACTCTCGGTACAGGTGATTAAGGTCGCGCACCAGATTCAGCACGCCTTGATGCTCGGGGTAGTCGAGTACGTACCAGTCCAATCCTTGAGTGTGATCCCACTCCGGACCCTGGCCGAACTCGCAACCCATGAACAGTAATTTCTTGCCGGGTTGCGTATACATGTAGGTGTAGAGCAGGCGCAGATTGGCGAAACGCTGCCAGGTGTCGCCCGGCATCTTGTAGAGCAGCGAAGCCTTGCCGTGCACCACCTCATCGTGCGACAGCGGCAATACAAAATTTTCGGTATAGGCATAGAGCATACCGAAGGTGAGCCGTTCGTGATGGTAATGACGGTACACCGGGTCGAGCCTCATGTATTCGAGGGTGTCGTGCATCCAACCCATGTTCCATTTTATGCTGAAGCCAAGGCCGCCCAGCCACACCGGACGCGACACCATCGGCCAGGCGGTGGACTCTTCGGCCAGCATCAGTGTGCCCGGACAATATTCGTGGGTGACGGTGTTGAGTTCGCGCAAAAAGGCGATAGCTTCGAGATTTTCATTGCCGCCGTGGACGTTGGGCCGCCACTGGCCGGGCTTGCGTGAATAATCCAGGTACAGCATGGAGGCGACGGCGTCCACGCGCAGACCGTCTATATGAAATTCCTCCAGCCAGTAGAGCGCGCTGGAGATGAGAAAATTTTTCACTTCGTTGCGGCCAAAATTGAATATCAGCGTGCCCCAATCGGGATGTTCGCCCCAACGCGGGTCTTCGTGTTCATAGAGGGCCGTGCCGTCGAAACGCGCCAGGGCGTGCTGGTCCCTGGGAAAGTGCGCGGGCACCCAGTCGAGCACTACGCCGATGTTGTGCGTGTGACAGTACTCCACAAAATAGCGGAAGTCGTCGGGGCTGCCGTGGCGGCGGGTGGGGGCGTAGTAGCCGGTGGTCTGATAGCCCCAGGAGGCGTCATAGGGGTGCTCGGTAATCGGCATGAGTTCAACGTGCGTGAAGCCGAGTGCGCTGACGTGCGCGACGAGTTGGTGCGCGAGTTCTCGATAGTTGAGAAATTCTCCGTGTTCGTCGCGCCGCCACGAGCCCAGGTGAACTTCATAGATCGAGATCGGCTGGTGCAGCCAGGCGTCTTGCGTGCGGTTCTGCATCCAGACCGCATCTGTCCAATTGTGCGGGGAGTCGGCCGTCACGACGGAGGCGGTCTTCGGGCGCAGCTCGAAACTCTGGGCGTAAGGATCGGTCTTAAGGTCTATGTTCCCGCCCTGGGTGCGCACTTCAAATTTGTAGAGCGTTTCAGCGCCCATGCCGGGAATAAACAGTTCCCACACGCCACTGCCGCCGCGCACGCGCATGGGGTAGCGGCGCCCGTCCCAGTTGTTAAAGTCGCCCACCACACTGACACGCTCGGCGTTCGGCGCCCACACGGCGAACAGCACGCCGCTGATTCCCTCCACGCTGTGGAGATGTGCGCCCATAAAGCGCTGCGCGTGCCGGTGGCGCCCTTCCCCAAAAAGATGCAAATCATAGTCGGGCAGTTGAGCTGGGAAACAATACGGGTCGTAGGCGCGCCGTGATTGTCCGCCCTCTTGCCAGGTCAACTCGTACTGCGGGCCGACCTTGGCGGCTTCCCCTCGCCATTCGAACATGCCGCTGATCGCGGCGACCGGCTGCATGGGCCATGCCTGGCTTGATCCTTCTATAAACACGCGGCTCGCACCCGGTATATAGGCACGGATGAGATCTTGCTGCGCATCCAAAGGATGCCGCCCAAGCAAGGAGAAGGGGTCATGGTGACGGCCTTCTGACACCCTCACCAATTCGGCGGGAGGATTAATTACGGGATTCATGTCATTTCTCTGTAAAGCCGGTACGTGGTTTGCATACTGCTTCGCTCTATGTGTACCATACCATTGATCGCCGCTCCGCGTAATCTGCGCTCAGGCTAACATACATTGGTTCCGGCACAGAGACGTTAAATATAAGGATCAGCCCATGGCGTCTTCCTCCCCCAATAGCTCGCGGCCCTTCGTCCGCCGCCGCGCCCGCCATACCTTGGCGATCATCCTCGCGGGTGGCCGCGGCTCGCGGCTGGGACACCTGACACTATGGCGCGCCAAGCCGGCCGTGCCGTTTGGCGGTAAATTCAGGATCATAGATTTTCCCTTGTCCAACTGCATCAATTCCGGCATCCGGCGCGTCTCCATCCTGACTCAATACAAGGCCCATTCGCTGATCGGCCATATTCAACGCGGCTGGAGTTTCATGCGCGGTGAGTTCGGTGAATTCGTCGAGTTGTTGCCCGCCCAGCAGCGCATCGAGACCTCCTGGTATACCGGCACCGCCGATGCGGTGTTCCAAAATCTTGACATCATCCGCATGCACAAGCCGAATTACGTGCTGATCCTGGCCGGCGATCACGTTTATAAAATGAATTACGGCCGCATGATCGCATTCCACGCCCAACACCACGCCGACATGACCGTGGGCTGCATCGAGGTGCCGCTGGAGCAGGCCACGGCCTTCGGCGTGATGACGGTGGACAAGGATTCGCGCGTCATTGATTTCAAGGAAAAGCCCGCACAGCCTCAGCCCATCCCGGGACGTGATGATGTGGCGCTGGCCTCAATGGGCATCTATGTGTTTAATGCCGAATTTCTCTATGAGCAGCTCATCAAGGATGCCGACACCGCGCACTCCTCGCACGATTTCGGAAAAGACATTATCCCGTCGCTGATCAACAAATACCGTGTGCTTGCCTATCCGTTCAAGAATCACGAGGCCGGCAAGAGCGCCTATTGGCGCGACGTGGGGACGGTGGATGCCTTCTGGGAGGCCAACCTGGAGCTGATCGGCGTCACGCCGGAGCTTAATCTTTACGACGAAGACTGGCCAATCTGGACCCACCAGGAGCAATTGCCGCCGGCCAAATTTGTGTTCGACGATGAAGACCGGCGCGGCATGGCGGTGGATTCCATGATCTCCGGCGGCTGCATCGTGTCGGGCGCGACGGTGCGTCACTCGCTGCTATTTTCAAACGTAGTGGTGAATTCGTATTCCTCGATCACCGATTCGGTGGTGTTGCCCGATGTCACTATCGGCAATCACTGCCGCCTGCACAAGGTAGTCGTTGATAAAGGTTGCGTCATCCCCGACGGAACGGCGATCGGCATGGATCACACGGAAGACACCAAGCGCTTTCACGTCACGCCGGGCGGGGTGGTGCTGGTGACGCCGGAGATGCTGGGTCAAAGCCTGCATCATGTCCGCTGATTCGTCTCTCACCTCCCCTTTAGCAAGGGAGGGATCGCGTCTGAAAATCGTGCTGTGCTGGCACATGCACCAACCGCAGTACCAGGATACGGCCAGCGGCCAGTATCAGTTGCCGTGGTCCTACCTGCACGCGATCAAGGACTACACGGATATGGCCTATCACCTGGAGGCCATCCCGGGCGCGCGGGCGGTGGTCAATTTCGCGCCCATCCTGCTCGAGCAGATCAGCGATTACACGGCGCAGATCGAGGCCTATCTCAACCGCAACCAAGCGCTGCGCGACCCGCTGCTGGCGGCCCTGGTAGGCAGCGATGGTCCTACCGACCCGCACCAATACGCCGCGCTGGTAAAGGCCTGTCTGCGCATCAACAAAGAGCGCTTCATCAACCGGTTTCCGCCGTATCACCGGCTGGCCAACATCGCCGACACGCTGGCCGAGAATCCTGAAACCCTTATATATCTTAGCCAGCAATACCTGGCCGACAACGTGACCTGGTACCACCTCGCCTGGGTGGGCGAGAGCGTGCAACGCGAAGATCCGCGCATCGCCTGGCTCATCCAGAAGGGCACGCGGTATACGCTGCAAGACCGTCACAAGCTGCTGGCGGTGATCGGAGAATTGCTGGGCGGCCTGATCGGACGTTACCGCAGATTGGCGGAGACCGGGCGAATCGAGCTTTCCATGACGCCCTACGCACATCCGATCCTGCCGCTGTTGATAGATCTGGGCAGCGCATTGGAAGCGATGCCGAACGCGCCCATGCCGCAGCATTCCTCTTATCCGGGCGGTCTCGAGCGCGCACGTTGGCATATCCGCGAAGGCCGGGTCGTGTTTCGCCGCCACTTCGGTTTTGATGCGCAAGGCTGCTGGCCGTCAGAGGGGGGTGTCAGCACGGCGGCGTTGCGAGTACTGGCCGATGAGGGTTTCCTGTGGGCGGCAAGCGGTGAGACGGTGCTCGGCAACAGCCTGGCCGGAACCGAGGCGTTCGAAAGACAAAACGGCAAGCAATGGTTGTACCGGCCTTACCTCGCTCCCGGGTCCCTGCTGTCATGCTTCTTCCGTGACGACGGTCTCTCCGACCTGATCGGCTTCACCTACGCCACCTGGCACAGCGATGATGCCGTCAACAACCTTATCTATCACCTCGTCAACATCGCCGACGCCTGCAAGGACCAACCTGAAAGCGTCGTCTCCATTATCATGGATGGAGAAAACGCCTGGGAATATTATCCCGACAACGGCTATTACTTTCTCGGCGCCCTCTATAAAAAATTGGCCGAACACCCCCAGTTGGAACTCACCACCTTTTCCTCCTATCTGGAACAGCGGCGGCCAGCCGCCACGCCCGCGCGCCTCACCAAACTGGTCGCGGGGAGCTGGGTGTACGGCAGCTTCTCCACATGGATCGGTTCGGCCGATAAAAATCGCGGCTGGGAGATGCTGGGCGAGGCCAAGCGCGCCTTCGACCAGACTGTCGCAGGGGGCCGCTTGAGCGGCGAGCAATTGGCCGCCGCCGAGCGTCAACTGGCCCTCTGTGAGGGCTCGGACTGGTTCTGGTGGTTCGGCGACTATAATCCCGCCGCTGCGGTCAGCGATTTCGAACGGCTGTTCCGCCTGCATCTTTCCAATCTCTACCGCATACTGGGCCTGACCCCGCCATCCGAGTTGGCCGCTGCCGTAAGCCACGGCACCGGAGAGCCGGTCACAGGGGGCGTGATGCGCAAAGGGCAGCAGTACTAGCCGCGATGCCCTCGGCGAGCCAGCTTACCGAACGCCGCGCCGGGGTCATCCTTCACCCCACTTCGTTGCCCTCTCGCCTGGGTAAAGGCGACCTCGGCCCCGAGGCCTATCGCTTCGTGGAATTTCTGGCGGCCAGCGGCATGCGCGTCTGGCAAGTACTTCCGCTCTCCCCCACCCACCCGGACGGTTCGCCCTACCATAGCCCTTCCATCAACGCCGGCAATCCGTTGCTCATCAGTCTCGACCTGCTCGTCGAACAAGGCTGGTTGAGCGCACAAGACCGGTCCGCCTTGGAGAAGCCGGTTCAGGACTATGGCGCCCTGCGTCACACCTTGTTAAAACATGCCTATCAGGGCTTTCTACACAAGTCCGCCAAGCCCGAGCACGATGCGTTAAACGAATTCATAGTGCAACAGGCTCGTTGGCTCGAAGATTACGCCTTGTACCAGGCCCTTAAACAGACCCACGACGAAGCCGGCTGGGTGCATTGGCCCACGCCGCTGCGTGATCGGGAACCTGCGGCGCTGCAACAAGCCGCGCTCGATTTGCAAGAAGCCATCGCCCAGATCCGTTTCGAGCAGTTCATCTTTTTTCAACAGTGGTCGGGCTTGAAGGCCTACGCCAATAACTCCGGAGTGCAGATGTTCGGCGACATGCCGATCTTTGTGGCGCACGACAGCGCAGACGTCTGGGCACACCGGTATTATTTCCAGCTCGACGCCGCCGGTCATCCCCTCACCGTAGCGGGCGTGCCGCCGGATTATTTCAGCCCGCAGGGACAACGCTGGGGACATCCTCACTATCACTGGGAACGCATGCAGCAGGACGGTTTTCGTTACTGGATGGAACGCGTAAAGAACCAGCTACAGATCTATGATCTGCTGCGCATAGATCACTTCCGGGGCTTCGAGGCCCATTGGGAAATCCCTGCGGGTGACGCCACGGCCATCAACGGCCGCTGGGTAAAAGTTCCCGGCGACGCCCTGTTCGCCGCGCTACAGCAGACCTTCGGCCCGCTCCCTCTAGTAGCCGAGGACCTCGGCGTCATCACCACTGAGGTCGTCGCCCTGCGTAAAAAATACGGCCTGCCCGGGATGAAGGTCTTGCAGTTCGCCTTCGACGGCACGCCACACAATCCTTATCTTCCGCATCAACACGAACACAACTGCGTGGCGTACACCGGCACCCATGACAATGACACTACGCTCGGTTGGTTCAACAGCCTCTCTCACGACGCCAAAAATTACGTAGACGATTATCTGGGTTCGCCCGGCGAACCGATGCCCTGGCCGCTGATACGCGCCGCGCTGGAATCCGTCGCCAACCTGGCGATGTTACCGATGCAGGACATCCTGAGTCGCGGCGGCGAACACCGCATGAACACGCCCGGCACCGTGAACGGCAACTGGAAGTGGCAGTTTAGCTGGGAACACGTCACGCCGGACATCCCCGAGCGGCTGCAACATCTCACCCGGCTGTACGGCCGGAGTTAGCAGGCTGTTGAAAAACAGCCAGCCAACTGGATTCCCAGCATCTGTTTGTGTATGATTTATTCGTGCCAACGCTACCCCTTCCATTGAGTGAAATGAGTCTTGCCGAGAAGCTGCAAGCGATGGAAGCTCTATGGGATGATCTAAGCCGTAATCCTGATACCCTGGAGTCACCCGCTTGGCACGAAGACGTGTTGCGCGAACGGCAGCAGCGAATTGCTTCCGGTGAAGCAGTTTTTTTGGATTGGGAACACGCCAAAACGGATATTCGCCGCCGCACCTCGTGAAGATCGAGATTCTCTCCGGCGCGGACGAAGATATTCTCGATGGCTACCGATTCTATGAGCGACAGGCCACGGGACTCGGGGGCTATTTCCTTGACTCACTCTATTCCGATATAGATTCCTTACTCGTATTTGCCGGTGTTCACCGGATAGTTTATGGGCTGTACCGTTGTCTTTCCAAACGCTTTCCCTTCGCCATTTACTACAGCATTGACTCACAAATCATTCGTATTCATGCGGTACTGGATTGTCGCAGAAGGCCGTCCAGGATCAAGAAACGTCTCGGGTGATGTCTGCTTCCAACTAAACAAACCCATCGCGCGCTCATCGGTGCGGCCCTGGCGTTTATCGCGGCGGTCGCCTTTTCCGGTAAGGCGATACTGGTCAAGCTTGCGTATGCCTACCCCGTGGATGCCGTCACCCTGCTGACCTTGCGCATGGTGTTTTCCGTGCCGTTTTTTCTGGCCGTCAGCCTGTGGAAAGTGAACAGCAAACAGATCAATCTCAGCAGGCGCGATTGGTTTACGGTCACCACCCTGGGCCTTATCGGTTACTACCTCGGCAGTCTGCTCGACTTTTGGGGGCTGTACTATATCCCCGCGAGTTTGGAGCGGTTGATCCTGTTTCTATATCCGACGCTGGTGCTGCTGTTATCGGCCTGGCTGTTGCGGCGGCCTATCCGCGCGTATGAGGTGGCTGCATTGGCCGTGTGTTATGCGGGCATTGCCCTCGTGCTGCTGAAGGGCATTTCGCTTAACGCCGTTCATCTGAGCCTGGGCGCGGCGCTGGTGTTTGGCAGCGCGCTCACCTACGCCATCTATTTGATCGGCAGCACTTCGATCATCACCCGCATCGGCAGCGTCCGTTTTACTGCCTACTCCATGACAGTGACCAGTATCGCCATCGTGTTGCACTTCCTTTTCACTCACGATCTGGCCAGCCTCCGGCAGCCTTCCGCCGTGTATATGCTCGCCATCGCTATGGCGTTGCTCTCTACGGTGTTGCCAGCGTTTTTTGTTGCTGAGGCGCTAAACCGCATCGGTGCGAAAAAGACCTCCATCATCGGTTCGGTGGGCCCGGTTTCAACCCTGCTGCTCGGTGCGATTTTTCTGAACGAGACGATAACGGCGATGCAACTTGTTGGTACGGCTCTCGTCATCGCGGGGGTGTTGTGGATCAGCCTGCATAGGGCGGTGTAATGCGCAGCTTAGAATGCTAGACTAGTCTGGTCTTACCAAAACGAGGTGCGCCTCCAACATGCCGAACACCGGTCACATTCGTCACAGCGCATTTGCACCCGCCTGGTGGTTGTCCAACGCACATCTGCAAACCCTTTGGGCGAGCGTCATCCGCCGCATCCCCAAACCCTTGACGCGCCGTGAGCGGCTGGAATTGCCGGATGGCGATTTTGTAGACCTGGACTGGACGCCCGGCGACACCGGTCCGTTGGTGATTGTGCTGCACGGCCTGCAAGGCTCGCTCAATTCACTCTATGCGCGCGGGATCATGGGCGCCCTACAGAAACGCGGCATGCGTGCGGTATTCATGCACTTCCGCGGTTGCAGCGGCGTGCCCAATCGCCTGCCCCGCTTCTATCACTCAGGCGATACCGGTGATCTGAACACCCTCGTCAACACCCTGCGCGAGCGCGAACCCGGCACGCCGCTCGCCGCCGTCGGGTATTCCCTGGGCGGCAATGTGCTGTTAAAGTGGTTGGGCGAACAGGACAGCCATGCGCCGCTGCAAGCCGCCGTCGCAGTCAGCGCACCCTTTGATCTTGGCGACTCTGCACGGCGCCTGGAGCGTGGCTTTTCGCAGGCTTATCAATATCATTTGCTGCGCTCTCTGCGCCTCTCTGTCGAGAAAAAATTTAGACACATGCCGGCTCCCATCGCGTTGGACAACCTTGAAAACTTACGCACGTTTACAGAGTATGACAACGCCGTCACCGCCCCTCTGCATGGGTTTGCTGGCGTGGATGATTACTATACACAATCGAGCTGCCGCCAGTTTCTCAAGCATATCCGCATCCCGACGTTGATACTGCACGCCGCCGACGACCCGTTCATGACGCCCGCAGCCATCCCGCAGCCGGATCAGCTTCCCCCTGCCGTCATCCTGGAACTCTCGGCAGGTGGCGGCCATGTCGGCTTCGTTAGCGGCAACTCGCCATGGCAGACTCATTACTGGTTGGAGCAGCGCATACCGGATTTTATTTTATCCTCGCTGGCAGCGTCCATTCCTGACGAAACAGAGCAGCATGACGACACGGTGTGGTTGCCCGATCAGGTAATTGCAGCGCCATGATCCTGGACTACATCCAATTAAGCAAACAACTGGTCTCCCTGATCGTGGTACTGGCGCCGATTGACGTCATACCGCTGTATCTTTCACTCACCCGCGACATGACGGCCCAACAACGCAACAGAATACTGCGTCGCATGATCACCACGGTCGTCGTGACGCTGCTGTTTTTTCAGTACAGCGGTTTATATTTATTCAGCGTGATCGGCATCAGTCTGCCGAGTTTCCAGGTGGCCGGCGGACTCATTCTGGCCTCGATGGCCTGGTCCATGCTGCACGCCACCCACTCGCGCATCCAGAGCACGCCGGAGGGCCAGGAGCCGGTACATCGAGAGGACATCTCCATCGTCCCGCTCGGCATCCCCATGCTCGCAGGGCCGGGGACGATTACCACCATCATCCTGTATGCTCAGCAGCAACAAGGAAATATCAGCGGCCACATTCAACTCAGCTCTACTATTTTAGTCACCGCACTGGTGTTATATATTCTGTTTCGGTTGGCAGGACCGTTATTTGATAAACTGGGTCCTACAGGCGCCCGGGTGGCGACCCGCATTATGGGTATGCTGCTGCTGGCGCTCGCCGCAGAATTCGTGCTAAAAGGGATTAGCGCAACGTTTGTTGGTTAGAATGTCTATAGACTATCTGAAACCTTATAAAGAAGGGGCGCCCACTTGAACATAGACGCTGTTCGCAAGGCCTACCGGCGTTACGCGGGCCTTTACGATTTTGGTTTCGGCCAGGTCATGCACCCGGGCCGCGAGGCGGTCATCCGCAGCATGAACTGCCAGCCGGGCGACCGTATCCTGGAGGTCGGGGTCGGTACCGGCTTGTCCCTCCCCCTTTATCCACGCGATGTGGAGGTGATAGGCATAGATATTTCGCCGGAGATGCTACAGAAGGCGCATGATCGCAAAGAACGGTTCGGCCTGCATCATGTAACCTCGTTGGCGGTGATGGATGCCGAGCAGATGAGCTATCCGGCCAACAGTTTTGACAAGGTCGTCGCCATGTACGTGGCCTCCGTCGTGCCCCATCCCATCGAACTGGTCAACGAGATGCGACGCGTCTGCAAACCGGAGGGCAGACTGTACATCGTCAATCATTTCCAGAATACCAACCCGTTTATCTCACGCTTCGAACGTCTGATCGCACCCTTCTCAGGACTGCTGGGATTCCGGCCTGACTTTTCGCTGGAGACCTTTGTGCTCGACACCCAGCTCGACATCATCGAGCATCACTCAGTGAATTTGTTTGGCTATTGGAGTCTGCTCGAGGCGCGCAACAATAAAGACATCCTGGACGAAGGCATGCCGGCGCAGGCTACGGCTTGAAACCGCCAGGTATTTGGCAGTAAATAGAATTACTAATCCAGCTTCTCTATTTTAATCAACACCCTGTTCTGCTCGCTGCTCAGGCCGCGAGTGGAGTAGACGATACCGCCTTCGGCCGAACTCCGTCGCTGCACCGCGCCGCCGAGATCCAGCCACTCGCCGAGCTTTCCTCTGACGGTGGTGTGTGACGCTTGAATGTCAATCTTGCCACCACCTTGCTGACTTGGAACGGCGCGGTGCGGCGAGATTTCTACTGTCACCTCATCGCCATGGATACGCGGCAACACACTGAATCCGGTGGTGAGATCTTTATAACTGATGCTGTTGTAGACAATCGGCTGCGGGGCGAGAATAAAGCCCGGCTTGGCGACCGGAACCGATTCGCCGATTTCAATGTAGGCTGGAGTCCCCTCTAGCACCTGCAATTGCTGCGTGTTGCGATCGTCGCGCAGCGTATCGGTACGGGTGATGCGCACCTCCGCTCCCGCTTGCTCGCGCGGGTCGCCCCTGCCGACGGTCGTCACTACCTTGCCGCTGCGGATATGACCGGATACGTCGGCCGCGCCGCGCTCACGGCTGCTGTTCACATCCTGCTTGACGGTAATCATCAGCCGCTGCGGGGCGACGTCGAGGGTGGTCAGCGCCTGCTTGATTTGCTCGAGATTTGCGGGCGTGGTGCGCACCACCAGTTGGTTATTCATGCCGCTGATCGCACCTTCCTTGTCGAGCAACGGCTTCAGCAGATTCACCGCCTGTTCAGCAGTCAGATGCTTTAAGGCGATGACCTCCAGTTTCGATTCTTCTGACGTACATGGATGTACTAATGTCGCGGGAGGCAGGATGCCGGGAGCGACCGAATAAGCAGGAAAACCCGGCGCGCACAAAGTCACTGCGGCACAACACAGCACGGCGATTTTGCGGGAAAAAGTCAGGCCCATAAGCTAGTCCGAATTACAGCGATAGGGTATCCTATATGACCTTGCCAGCCGTGACCAGTTCCTTTCCTAATTCTTCACAATGAACCGCCATTCTACCCCGCCTAGCGTTGGGTCCAATCTGAAGCATTTTTTCGCGTTCGGCTTCGGCCTGGGCGCACTGCCCTATGCGCCGGGCACCTTCGGGACACTGCTCGGCGTGCTGATCTATTCGGCGGCGCAGGGTCTGCCGCTCTGGTTGTACGTAGTCCACACCGCGCTGTTTTTTGGATTCGGCGTGTGGCTATGCCACGGCACGGCGCGAGACCTGGACGTACACGACCATCCCGGGATCGTGTGGGATGAGGTCACAGGTTACCTCATCACCATGACCGCCGCGCCCACGGGCTGGGGCTGGATGATACTCGGCTTTGCGCTGTTCAGGCTGTTCGATATCTGGAAACCCTGGCCGATCGGCCTGATTGATCGCCGCATCAAGGGGGGCCTCGGCATCATGTTGGACGACGCGCTCGCCGCACTCTATGCAGCGATACTCTTGCAACTCACGGCTTTGCTATGGAGATAACTGTGGACGTAGAAAAATTTGAAAAGCTGCGGGCGATGGAGTACTTTACCGATGAGATGTTCAACCGCATTTTCGCATTCCAGCAAAAGCTGCATCCCGCCTGGGACGCCACGCTCCCCTTTGACGAACGCATCAAGGGCCTGCCGCTGCATTATCTGGTATTCAGCAATCCTGACCGCGACCCGAAAGTGTCCGGCCCCACGGTGGCGCCTTATTACCCGCTGCGCGGAGAGATCCGCACCCTTGCCTACTACATATGCCAGGTGGCGGAAAATCCCGTCATCTGCGACCTGCACGCGGGCAACGGATTCGTCGGTAGCCTGCTGGCACGCGAGGGCTTCAAGATCATCGGACTGCGTGACCCTCAGGCAAAACCCAACCAGATCGCCGACTTCTACGACGCATCGTGCTATGAAATGCGCACCATGACCTTGCCCGAGGTCACCTTCCCCTTCGACGTGGCCTTCTCATCCTGGATGCCTGCGGGCGTCAACATGACGCCGGAGATCATCAAGCACCAGCCCAAGCTCATAGTCTACGTGCACACCGATCACATAGACGAAACCAGCGGCACGCCGCAGACCGGTAGGCCCGAGGCCTTTACCGGTTTACCCGCGCGCTACAAGTTAATCGAGGAGTGGTCTCTCGAACGGCCTGAGAACATGTTTCACAACATCTGGCCCGATCTCAGCCCCAATATCGAAGAAACCCGCCACATCAAAATTTACGCCGATGAGCCCTTCCATAATCTGAAACAATGGACGAGCATGGAGGCGGGACAGGGCTATGACTGGGAGGGCGATCTGGAGATGATACTGCTGGCGCTGGAGGCCAAGTCTGAACTTCAGGCGCGCGGCTATCGCATGTAGGGCCGAATTCATTCGGCCAGTGTGTAGGGTGGGCACGTTGTTTGTGCCCACATGACAACTGCATGTGACTCCGTGTGGGCACAAACAACGTGCCCACCCTACACGCTAAACAGTAAAGACAGATCAACCGCCTGTACGTTCTTGGTGAGATCGCCCACCGAGATAAAATCCACCCCGGTTTCGGCGATGAGGCGGATATTTTCCAGACTAACGCCGCCCGAAGCCTCTAATTTTGCGCGCCCGTGATTCTCAGCTACCGCCCGGCGCAAATTATCCAGAGTAAAATTATCCAGCAGTATGCGGTTTGCGCCCGCCTCTAACGCCTCGCGCAGCTCCTCGATCATTGTCACTTCAATCTCCACTACATCAACATCGGCGGCGAGATCCTGAGCGGCGCGCAGCGCCGCCGTGATTGAGCCCGCAGCGCGAATGTGATTTTCCTTAATCAGAACACCATCGTATAAGCCCATGCGATGATTGTGGCAACCCCCGCAGCGCACGGCGTATTTCTGGGCATAGCGCAGACCCGGCAAGGTCTTGCGGGTATCCAGCACCTTCGCCCCGGTGCCCTGCACCGCATCCGCATAGCGGCGCGCAACGGTCGCCGTTCCTGAGAGGGTCTGCAAAAAATTTAACGCGGTACGCTCGCCGGTGAGCAAGGCGCGGGCAGGACCACGCAGCGTGCATACTGTTTGACCGGCTGTCGTATATTCACCATCGCGCACTCGCCAGGCGATCTCTACCGCGCGGCTCAGTTCATGAAATACCGCATCGAACCAGACCGTACCGCACAGTATGGCTGCTTCGCGGCTGATGACCAGCGCCTCGGCTACCGCACTCTCTGGAATCAGCGCCGCAGTGAGATCACCGCTGCCGATATCCTCGTCAAGAGCACGGCGCACAGCATCGTTTATTTCCGTCTCTGATAGAGAGTTAGACACGCTGCTGCGCCGTCAAATGGTTTTCCTGATCTTTACCGGCTGCATTTAGGGGGAGGGGAGTGGAAATGGCATAGCCCTGTGCATGATCCACCCCGAGTCTCCTTAGCGTCTCAAGTATGGCTTCGCTCTCGGCGCGCTCGGCAACGGTTTGGATCACCATGACATGTGCGATTTGGTTGATGGCTTCCACCACTACCTGGGCAACGCGGTCATCGGCAATAGCTTTCACAATCGAGCCGCTGATCTTAAGGAAATCCACCGGCAGATTCTTCAGAGAGGCTATAGTAGAAAAGGTCCCGGCAAAGTTATCCAAGGTAGCCCAGCAACCCAGCTCTTTGAGCTTATTTAGGAAATGGGTTGCGAGGGGAAGATTGGCCACAGCCGCCGTTTCGGTAATTTCAAAACCCAGCACATGAGCCGGGACATCATATTCATCGAGCTGCTTGCCGATAAAATCCAGGATGGAGTTGTCGATCAGCGAGGCCGCGGAAAGGTTGATCGAATAGATGGGGGCGTTTATTTCTTTGTCTTTAAGTCGCATGCCAGCCAATAAGGAAATGACGTGGCGCACCACCCAGCGGTCTATAACCGGCATCAGATTGTAACGTTCGGCAACGGGCATGAATACTTCAGGCAGGATAAGCTCTCCATTTTCATCCGCCATGCGCAGCAGAATCTCATGGAGAGGGCGATCCCTGCCATGAGAGGTGAGCACGCCGATAGATTGATAATACAGCCGGAACCCGTCCTCATTGAGGGATCGAGTGATGCGGGATACCCACTCCAGCTCACTGCGCCGATGCGCGAGCCCGATGTCCTCTGCTTGGTAAAGATAGACACGATTGCGCCCTTGTCTCTTCGCCTGGTAGCAGGCTGTGTCGGCAGCGTTCAGCACGGTGGCGAGATTTTCCTCGCCCCCGCGGACCTCGACGAGGCCAATACTAACCCCTACGGTGCGGGTCTTGCCATCGCACACAAACCTGAAATCCTGAACCGCCCTTAACAGCTCCTCGGCGACACGCCATGCCTGATCCACTGGGCAATGCTCCAGCAGAATGCCAAACTCATCCCCACCCAGCCTGGCAAGCG